>CAYMMR010000012.1:0-22360 GCA_964391545.1 uncultured Nitrospinota bacterium
TTGAGTTTCAGCCTTGCGGCCGTACTCCCCAGGCGGGGCACTTAATGCGTTAGCTACGACACAGAAGGGGTCGATACCTCCTACACCTAGTGCCCATCGTTTACAGCCAGGACTACCGGGGTATCTAATCCCGTTTGCTCCCCTGGCTTTCGCGTTTCAGTGTCAGTAACGGTCCAGAGAGCCGCCTACGCCACCGATGTTCTTCCCAATATCTACGCATTTCACCGCTACACTGGGAATTCCACTCTCCTCTCCCGTACTCAAGCCATACAGTATCAAAGGCACTTCCTCGGTTAAGCCGAGGGATTTCACCTCCGACTTATATGACCACCTACACGCCCTTTACGCCCAATAATTCCGAACAACGCTTGCCTCCTACGTATTACCGCGGCTGCTGGCACGTAGTTAGCCGAGGCTTCTTCCACCGGTACAGTCAGGCATTGTGATTATTCACCACAAAGCTTTTCGTCCCGGTCGAAAGGAGTTTACAACCCGAAGGCCTTCATCCTCCACGCGGCGTTGCTGCGTCAGGCTTTCGCCCATTGCGCAATATTCCCCACTGCTGCCTCCCGTAGGAGTCTGGCCCGTATCTCAGTGCCAGTGTGGCTGATCGTCCTCTCAGACCAGCTAACCATCATAGCCTTGGTAGGCCGTTACCCTGCCAACAAGCTAATGGTGCGCGAGCCACCCCTCAAACGATAGCTTATAAATAGAGGCTACCTTTAACCCCTTTCCTTTTGGAATGTGGTCTTATAGGGTATTAGCCCACCTTTCGGCAGGTTATCCCATATTTGAGGATATGTTGCTCACGTATTACTCACCCTTGCGCCACTTTACTCGGGGATTGCTCCCCTTTCTCGTCCGACTTGCATGTGTTAGGCACGCCGCCAGCGTTCGTTCTGAGCCAGGATCAAACTCTCCACTTAAAATGAGTTTATCCTTCTCATCGAAGGTATTTCCGACTTTATTAACGACTTAGCCCGCAAAATCGATTACATCCTATTTAGTTTTCAAAGATCAAATAACCACTGGGAAACGATTATATTAATATATATGTATTTTCTTGTCAAGCAGAAAAAAATCTTTTTTGAAAATTTTATTTGCTCTCTAAGTCCATTATAGCAAAAAATAATGAGCAAAGATATTATTATATCAACGGCTCATAGCTTGTCTCTCTTATGCTCATCACTACAATGTCTATCCTCCTGTTTTTCGTCCTGCCGTCTTCATTTTCATTCGATGCTATCGGCCGTGAATCGCCATAAGCGGCAACAGATATAAGCTGCGGAGAAAATTTGAATTTCTCGATAATATATTTTGATATATTAGAAGCCCTTGCGGCAGACAAATCCCAGTTTGAAGGGAAATTCGATGTGCTGATAGGTATAGAATCCGTATGCCCTTCTATCCTAATATGATGTTTCCCTATCTTTAATTTCTCTGCAACCCTATCCAATATGGGCAGCACCTCGGGCCTTATTTCTGCGCTTCCAGGGTCGAAAAAATACCCTGCTTGAAGTCTTATGACAAGCCCCCTCTCCGTAAGCTCGAAGAGCATTGAATCGGGCATCTTTACCCTTACCAAATCGTTTTTTATAGCATTCCATATATCCTTTTTAACTTCTTCAAATTTCTCAGCCTCTCCAGGATATAGCTGGGTTATAGCTTCTGTGGTTTTTATCGGAAGGGGAATCATTCTCTCTTTTTTTTGTATCTCGAGCATCGGTATCTCTTCTACGCCTCCGCTTCCGAACATGCTGAATGCAAATTGAAACGAGTTTGCAACTTTTTTCATCTTCTGAACATCCACTTCCGATATGCCATACAAAACCACAAAAAGGGCAAATAGCAGAGTTATAAAATCTGCATAAGAAATCAGCCACCTCTCTAAATTTTCATGGTCTGCATGCTTTTTCTTTCTTGCCATAATAAACCAAAGGGTCAGGGGTTAAGGGGCAAGGGTCAGGATAAGATTCTTCGCTATGCTCAGAATGATATTACTTGACCCTTGACCCATGCCCCTTGACCCTATTTTTTCCCCTCGACCTTTCTCAATCCCTCTTCAAGAAAGGCGCTCAGCTTCTCTTCGACTATCCTCGGATTCAATCCTTCCTGAATGCTCATTACCCCTTTTATAATAAGCTCCTTTACTAAAACCTCGACCTTTGCCTGCCTCTTTATCTTGCTTGAAATCGGCAGAAAGAGAAGATTCGCAGCGCCAACACCGTATACCGTAGCGACGAAAGCAACTGCAATGCCTTTGCCTATCATGCTCGGATCGCTCATAACCTCCATTACATGGATAAGCCCCAATACTGCGCCCAATATACCTACAGTAGGGGCATATCCTCCCGCTGCTTCCCAAACTTTAGAGCCTGTCAGCATTTCTTCTTCCTTGGTCTCGATGTCCTTCTCGAGTATGTCCTGAATTACTGCCGGCTCGTAACCATCCACTGCGTAGGTTATTGCCCTCTTCATAAATTGATTTCTTATATCGGCAACCTTATTCTGCAAAGCCAGTATTCCATCTTTCCTTGCTATGCCTGCAAAATTCGTAAGTATGGTTAAAAGATCCTGGGGGTTCTCTCCCGGTGTTTTAAATATAACAAAAAAATAAGTAATTCCCTTTTTAAAATCATTGAGAGTAAAACTCAATACCGTAGCGCCGAGCGTGCCTCCAAAGACTATAATCCCTGCCGTCAACTGGATAAGAGAGCCTACATGCCCGCCTTCGAGCATCTGTCCGACAAGCACGGCTGCGATGCCGAGAAACAATCCAATAATCGAAGTTATTTCCATAAACAAAAGGTTAAGAGGCTAAAAGGTGAAAAGGCTAAGAGGCTTTAACCTATTTACCTCTTCACCTATTCGCCTCTTTGCCCTAATTCCCACCGCTATATTTTGAAAAATCTATAAGCGGATGGATGGGTTTCAAATTCCATACATAGACATCTCTGAAATGTTTTATACATTTATAAAAACTGTCGGTAGAGTCGGTCTCTATAATAAAGAAGCCCTTTCTCGACCCGTAAAAACCGTATTTACCGACCACTTTAAAACCAGGCGGCACGGATTCCATCTCTTTCTCCCATGCAAGTATCTTGCTGTTTACAGTTTCATACTTAATATCAGGAAGCATCTCAAACTCTGCATAAAATAGCATATAACCCCCTTAAAAGCAGGGATTAGGGATTAGGGTTTAGGGATTAGCAAAAAATAAATTCCATAACTAACCCCTAACTCCTAACCCCTAATCACCTTTTAATTTGTTCCCTTCCTAACACCACTATATCTATCCTCCGATTTTTTGCCCTCCCGCTCTCCACTGCATTTGTATCGATAGGATGATATGCTGCATATCCGGAAGCAGAAACCTTTGACGGCAAAAACCCTTTTTTTTCTATAAGATATTTCACCACATTCGTCGCCCTCATGGCGGAAAGCTCCCAGTTGGATGAATATATCTCGCTCTGGACAGGAATAGAATCCGTATGCCCTTCAACCCTTATATCATAATTCAAAGGTTTAAGAGCTACTGCGATATTATCCAGCACAGGCAGTATAGCAGGGTGGAGAGAGGCATCTCCGTTATTGAAAAAATAGTTTGTAGAGAGCCTTATTATCAGTCCCCTGTCATCCAGCTTAAAGTTTAATATCTCGGCGCCGGTTCCTCCAATTTTTATATATTCAAATATATTATCCTTCATCTTATCCCTTGCCTTTGCCAGTTCTTCATAATCTATAAATTCTTCCTTGTATTCGCCTGTAATCATAGTTTCTCCAGGCGGCCCCTGAATAACCGGCGGCGCCCCTGTTCCTCCTGTCCCGGAAGTAGCAAACCCAAACTGAATGGATTTGGATACCTCTCTTAACTTTCTCAAATCGATATTTGTTATTGCAAAGAGAACGACAAAGAGGGCAAACAGAAGGGTTATAAAATCCGAATACGAGATGAGCCATCTCTCGAGATTCTCATGCTCCTCTTCTTTTTTTTTCCTCGCCATGATACATTTCTCCTTTTTTTGCAAGAGGAACCATTAAAAATGGAGCGCTTCAAATATTGGCCTGCAGGTTCAAGGGCTTTAATTTGCCCTCGAACCTTGACCATAATAAGCAGTTATTCCGCCGATTCTTAATACATCCCGCCCATTCCGCCCATCCCACCCATCCCGCCGCCGTGAGCCGGCATTGGAGGCATCTTCTCCTCTTCGGGTATATCGGTTACAACAGCCTCGGTCGTGAGCATGAGGGATGATATGCTGGCGGCATTCTGCAATGCAGAACGTGTTACTTTTGCAGGATCTATTATTCCGGCAGAAAGCATATCTACATATTCTCCCTCATTGGCGTCAAACCCTATACTATTCTTTTCAGCCTTAACCTTTTGCACCACAATAGAGCCTTCTGCGCCTGCATTATTGGCAATCTGTCTTAGAGGCTCTTCCAACGACCTCTTTATTATATTAACGCCTATCTGCTGGTCTCCGGACAGCTTTAGCTTATCCAGCACAGGTATCGCCCTGATAAAGGCAACACCGCCTCCGGGAACAATGCCTTCTTCTACCGCTGCCCTTGTGGCGTGAAGGGCGTCTTCAACCCTTGCCTTTTTCTCCTTCATCTCCGTCTCCGTTGCCGCTCCTACATTTATCACAGCCACACCGCCGACTATCTTTGCAAGCCTCTCCTGCAGTTTCTCCTTATCATAGTCCGAGGTAGTCTCTTCAATCTGCGTCCTTATTTGTTTCACCCTGCCTTCTATCTCGGATTTCTTGCCTGCACCCTCCACAACAGTTGTGTTATCTTTATCGATAGTAACCCTCTTAGCCTTTCCAAGGTCATTTACTGTAACGCTCTCGAGCTTTATGCCGAGTTCCTCGGATATCATGCTTCCGCCTGTGAGGATGGCAATATCTTTCAGCATCTCCTTTCTTCTGTCTCCGAAACCAGGCGCCTTGACAGCCGCACAAGAGAGAGTGCCTCTTAGCTTATTTACCACAAGAGTAGCCAGCGCCTCCCCTTCAACTTCTTCTGCGATAATGAGAAGGGGCTTTCCCATCCTTGCAACCTGCTCCAGCAAAGGCAGCATATCCTTCATATTGCTTATCTTTTTTTCATATATAAGTATATAAGGATTTTCGAGGGAAACCTCCATTCTCTCCGCATCGGTTACAAAATATGGAGATAGATACCCTCTGTCAAACTGAAGCCCCTCTACAATGTCGAGATAGGTTTCCATGCTCTTGGCTTCCTCTACTGTAATGACGCCGTCTTTCCCGACCTTATCCATTGCCTCGGCAATAAGGTCTCCGATAGTCTTGTCATTATTGGCAGAGATAGTTCCTACCTGCGATATTTCTTTCTTGCCCTTTGTAGGATTGCTTATTTTTTTTATCTCCCCTATAACAACCTCAACCGCCTTTTCAATCCCTTTTTTTACCTCCATGGGATTTGCGCCCGCGGCTACATTCTTCATGCCCTCTCTGTATATAGCCTGCGCAAGAACGGTAGCGGTGGTTGTCCCGTCGCCGGCTACATCGCTGGTTTTGCTTGCAACTTCGTTGACCATCCTTGCTCCCATATTCTCAAAAGGATCTTCGAGCTCTATCTCCTTTGCCACGGTAACCCCGTCCTTTGTAACAGTCGGAGAGCCGAATTTTTTGTCAATAACCACATTCCGCCCCTTTGGCCCAAGGGTAACCTTTACTGCATTGGCAAGCTTGTCAACCCCAAGGAGTATCTTCGACCTTGCCTCTTCGCTGTATAAAAGCTGTTTCGCCATTTCTTTCTCCTCCCAAAAAATTAACCACAGACTTACACAGACTTAAAAACTAAGTGTCAAAGAGTCAAAGTGTCATAGTGTCAAAGTTTTTTTACTCTGACACTTTGATACTCTGATACTTTGACACATTATAATTGTCAGTAAAAATCTGTGGCTAAATAAAAAATTATTTCACAATCCCGAGAATATCTTCTTCTCTCATTAAAAGATGCTCTTCGCCTTCGATTTTTATCTCTGTCCCCGCATACTTGGCGTATATAACTTTATCTCCTTTTTTCACTTCCAATGCCTGCGTTGTTCCGTCTTCCAGAACCCTACCGTTGCCTGCTGCAACGACCTCCCCTTCATAAGGCTTCTCCTTTGCAGTATCCGGGATAATAATCCCTCCCTTTACGACTTCCTTCTCCGGCAGCGGCTTCACCAATACCCTGTCCCTTAATGGTCTGACCTTCATTTGCTTTAACCCTCCTTTCAAAATAATTGTATTACTGCATTAAACGTTAATAATATACTGCGAGAAAAAATAAATCAATATCGAAAAAGTGATTTTATATTATCGGTTTAAAAACGAGAGCGCTTAAGGGCGAAATTGTAAGATTTAATGAGCATGGTTTCCCATGCCACGGTATCTGCTCCGACCATTTTCCGCCTTCATTGCCGAGGTTGCTGCCGTAGTAAAGAGCAGAATCGCTATTTAACGCCTCTTTATAATAGCAGTGCGATGGAACACCGACCCTGTAATTAAATCTGGGAACAGGGGTGAAATTAAAGATGAAGACGAGGTGGTTAGCAGGGTCTTTGCCCTTTCTTATAAACGATACTATGCTCCCCTCCCAATCCGCAAAATCAATCCACTCAAAGCCCGTATAATTGAAATCGTCTTCCCACAGCGCAGTCTCCGATTTATACAGATGATTTAAGTCTTTCACGAATTTCTGCAATTTGTTGTGAGGCTCGTATTGCAGGAGATGCCAATCGAGGCTGTTATTGTGATTCCACTCGTTCCACTGCCCCATATCCCCGCCCATAAATATCAGTTTCTTGCCGGGCTGGGCATACATATAACCGAGCATGAGTCTTGCATTTGCAAATTTCTGCCAGAAATCGCCCGGCATTTTGCTCAACAGCGCAGCCTTGCCGTGAACCACTTCGTCATGGGAAAGAACGAGTATAAAATTCTCATGAAAGGCATAAAGCATTGCAAAGGTAAGATTATTGTGATGATACTTTCGGTAAATCGAATCTTTGCTAAAAAACTGAAGGATGTCGTGCATCCACCCCATATTCCATTTGAATGTAAACCCAAGTCCGCCGGTGTATGTAGGTCTCGATACGCCTCCCCACGCCGTGGACTCCTCTGCAATAGTCATGATTCCAGGAAACCGAGAATGGATTATCTCATTCATCTTCTTTATGAAATCTATTGCCTCGAGATTCTCCCTTCCTCCGTAAATATTCGGCACCCATTCGCCGCCCCTTTTGCTGTAATCGAGGTATAGCATGGATGCCACTGCATCGACCCTTATGCCGTCGAGATGATACTTCCTGCACCAAAACAGGACATTGGAAATCAGAAAATTTCTTACCTCGTTTCGTCCGTAATTGAAAATCAGCGTCCCCCAATCGGGATGCTCGCTTTTTCTCGGGTCTTCATGCTCATAGAGAGATGTCCCGTCGAATTTAATCAGGCTGTGCCCGTCCCTTGGAAAATGTGCCGGCACCCAGTCAACGATAACGCCGATATTCTGCTTATGACAGTAATCTACAAAATACATGAAATCTTCGGGAGTTCCGAAACGGCTTGTGGGCGCATAATAGCCCGTTACCTGATACCCCCATGATGCGTCAAAGGGATGTTCCATGACCGGCATAAGCTCGATATGCGTATATCCCATATCTTTTACATAGTCAATCAGGAGATGCGCAATCTCCCTGTATGTCAGAAATCTATTATTTTCTTCGACCTTCCTTGCCCACGAGCCTAAATGCACCTCGTAAATCGTCAGGGGCTTATCGAGCGGAGTGGTTCTATCTCTTTTTTCCATCCATTCGCCGTCATTCCACAGATATTTATCTATATCCCATACTATGGATGCGCTCTTGGGCCTTACTTCTGAATAGAAGGCATAGGGATCGGATTTTATTAGAAAGTGATTTGCTTGAGATTTTATTTCGAACTTATAAATTTCCCCTTCTTTTAAACCGGGGACAAATATCTCCCATATACCCGAAGTTCCCAGCATCCTCATCTGATGTCTTCTGCCGTCCCATCGGTTGAAGTCTCCGATAACGCTAACCCTCTTTGCATTAGGCGCCCAGACTGCAAAATGAACGCCCTCGATGCCGTTTAAATCCATTGCATGCGCGCCGAGCTTCTCATAAATCTCAAGATGATTCCCTTCGTTAAACAGATGACGATCTAATTCGCTGACAACCGGAAGAAATGAATAAGGGTCATGAATCTTCAACACATTTCCATCATGGGTTTTAATCGAAAAATAGTAAGGGAAAATTTCCCTGTCCCTGATGAAGACCTCAAAAAATCCATCGGGATGAATACGGGAGAGGAGATAAACATTTTGCTCATCATGGGAATCAACTGCCGATGCCTCTGCAGCCTCCGGCAAGAATGCCCCGATGCTCACACCCCTTTCGCCGTCGATCTGAACAGGATGTATACCCAGCACGGTAAAAGGGTCGTGATGGTCCGAATTTACTATCTTTTCTATTTCCCTTTGATTAATTGTCATCATAATATTTTCCTCATCAATACGATATATCTTACCACATCTTTTCTTTTATTGGGATTCAGAAAGGAATAATTAATTTTCGATAAAGGGAAATAGGGGAACTCTCCAATAACCTCCAACCTCTTTTTATAACTTTCCGGAAGCCCTTTGTATCCTTCCGGTTCGGTGATGATAAATCTCTCGCCGGGAGAATCGATAAACTGCAAAAGAGAATCTTCCGAACCAACCTCCCTTGCTTTTTTACCCGTGTAAAATACAATGGATTGGAAAAATCGGGTTTTATAAAAACCCAATTCATAATCCCCCTTGACTGAACTTTTTATAGTATCGGCTATTGGCTTCGCAGGCTTATACACATCGAGGAGAGGCTGGAATTTTACCGATATAAGAAGCTGTATCGTCATAATAAGCAGAGCCATCCCAACTTTTGTCATAAAAAACTCTTTTTTATAAGAAAAAATTAAAATAAATAAGGTGAAAATAATTACACCTGAAATAAAAATATATGCAAAGGCATCCAGAGATTCCCTGAAGAATAAAAATGAAGATAGGAGAGCTATTACCATGAGGGGGAGAGAGAATAGGGAGAATATGTATTCGACTATCTTTTTCCTTTTGCCGGAGTCAATATAAATACCTGCGCCGAGAGATGCCGCAGGTATTACTACGGATAGATAATTTGGGAGACTGAATTTGGACATAGAGAAAAAAACAAATGGGATATAAAACCATAATAACAACAAAGTTGGGAGTTGGGAGTTCGGAGCTTGGAGTTGTTTGTTTTTTATCCAAAGATATTGCTGATAAAACCACAAAAGCCACCATGGGAAGAAATACCAGAGAAATGTATGAGATAAAAAAAGATGGCCGCCCGGGTTTGGCTCGTATACACCTTTCACAAGAAATTTCCTGAAATTTTCGTGAATAATATTTTTTTCAAAAAAGGCGAAACCATATCTATGAGTCATATAAATATACCACGGTGTAGTCAGTAATATAAGCAGCAGCAAGCCGTAAAAAAGGTTTAGTCTTTTAAAAGAACCCCAATCCTTTTTCAAAACTATAAAGACGAATATTATTGCAGTTGGAAATATTAATCCAATAGGACCCTTTGTTAATGTTGCAGCAACTATGCCTCCATACATATATAAAACCCCTTTTAATGGAGCAGCGCCATTTCGTGTATAAACATAAAATCCATATATTGACAAGGTGATAAAAAATGTAAGGGTCAAATCCATTCTCGCATCCCGTATCATGCCGTAAAAACCCGGATTGGCGCATAGAACGAGGCATGCCCATAATCCGGCATTGGAAGACCTTATATTTTTTCCAAATAGATATACAAGAGACAATATCCCCAATGCAGCCATAAATGACGGAAGCCTTACCGCCCATTCATTTATTCCGAAAACGGCGTAGGATATTTGAAGCAAAAAATATTGAAAAGGGGGTTTTGAAAATTCAGTCTCGTAATTAAAGTAGGCGCTGAAGTAATCTCCGGTTGTGTAAGCCTCCCTTGCAACCTCCGCATAAATCGCCTCATCAATCTCAAGCAGAGGAGACGAGCCGAGTTTTACGAGGAAGGAGAGTAAAAATATGCCGATTGCGATTTTTAAGTAAAGCGGCTTCATTGACTTTTTTTAAGCCTCTTTTCCAATCTTCCGGCAAAGAGGGATAAGGGATAACTCATTCCAAAATATAATAACGCAGTAATCATGCCGAGTTCGAAAAATTTCATACTTGAGACCGCAAGGATACTGTAGCTCTTCGTAAGCTCTACCATAGCAATGACTGAAACGAGAGATGAATCCTTGAACAATGCAATAAAGTCATTGGTAACAGGCGGAATGGCTATCCTTATCGCCTGCGGGAGTATAATCCTCCGCAGTGCCAGAGGCCTTCCCATTCCGAGAGATAATGCCGCCTCTGTCTGCCCTTTTGGAACTGCCTCTATGCCGGCCCTGTAAATCTCCGCCTCATAAGCGGCATAGTTCATCCCCAATCCTATAACTGCCGCAGTAAATGCGCTCAATGTTATCCCGATATTCGGCAGTCCGTAATATAAAATATAAAGCTGTATGAGCAGCGGCGTCCCGCGGTAGATTTCGATATAGGCGGTAGAAAGCGCACTCACCGCCTTATTCCCATAGAGTCTTGAAACAACGAGAACCAATCCGAGAAAGACCGCCAATGCCATAGAAATGACAGATATTACAATGGTCATTAATGCCCCTTTTAAGAGAAACGGCAAAAACGAGCCTTGAGCTTTTAGCTTCGAGTTTTGGCGGTTTTCAAATCCCGAATCCCGAGCCACTGAACCCGATATTAGCTTCTCCTGCGAACCGTTCCATAATCCCCATTTTTCATAAATATTCTTTATTTCGCCGTTCCTGAAGAGTTTATCCAAGATTTTATTTATCTCCTCTACGAGCCTCTTATCCTCTTTTCTTATTGCAATACCATAATACCCTTCTCCAATAGGCTCTCCTGCAAATTTAAGCTTTGGATTCGGCTTTGCATAATACACTGCAATAGGTAAATCGAGGAGAACGGCATCCAATCTTCCTATAGAGAGGTCTTGATACGGCTCTACCTGACCGGAGTATATCTTTATATCAATGCCGCCGATCCCTTCAAGGATACCCTGTGCCGCTGAACCCGAAAGTGTTCCGACCCTTTTCCCCTTTAAATCGGATGCCCATTTAATCACTTCTTCCTCAGCCCGCACTACCAGTTGTTCCGTATAAATATAGTATGGGTTGGAAAAGGCAATCCTTTCCTTTCTCTCTGAGGTAATCTCGATTCCATTTATTGCTATATCAATATCCCCTCTCTCGAGGGTCGGTATCAGATTGTCCCAAGCATTTTGAAATTGTCTCTGTCTGACGCCAAGCTCTCTTGCGATAACATCCATCAAATCCACCTCAAAACCTATAAGCCTCGACGGGTTTTCAGGGTCGGGAAATATATAAGGAGCGCCCCCTTCCGCATCCGAACCCCATACAATCTCTCCTTGGCTTTTTATTCTTTCGAGGGCATTCTGTGCGATTGCAGATTGCGGATTACAGATTGCAGAATTAAAAAAGAACATCAAAAAAATAAAAAAGTCGGAGATCAACCTATAATATCTTTTTCTTTTCATAGAGTTTATCCGATAATTCCAATTCGTATTCTGAAAGAGAGGCGGATTGAAAATTCATTCCCTGATCACCACCTTCAGGGACAAGCTTAAAAACATCTTTAAATCCTTTTATTAAGGCATCCGCAGCCTCATCATAAGAAAATACCCTGCCGTTTAGCTCATTAAGGGCAATCGCCCTTTTTTTAAGTAACTCTATAAAATTCTCTTTTCCGTCTTTCTTATTTAAACCGAGACACGATGCAAGAATATCATGACTGCTTATTATAGGTATAGAGCCATGCTGAATAAAAGATTTTTTTAACCTCCTCTGGGCGCTGCCGATTAGCTTCTTGCCATTAACTAAAATCTCATACTGAGATGCAGCAGCAAAACAGGAAACCCTCACCCTATCCCTCTCCCCCGAGGGGAGAGGATTAAGGTGAGGGGATAGAGAATTCGGAGTTCGGAGTTCGGAAATAGAGGCATCAACTCCAAGAAATGACAGTCCCCTTATTAATGCCTTGCTTATTACCTTATATGTCCCTGAAATATTATCTGGAAATAGCGGATTATCCTTTGTAGAGATAATGCTGTAGGTTATCTCTTTATCATGCAGCACTGCCCTTCCGCCTGTAGTCCTTAAAACAATATCTATTTTATTCTTACGACAGTAAGCGGTATCTACGCTCTTATCAATCTTCTGCGAGTACCCGATAGAAAGCGTGGGAGATTTCCAGCCGTAAAATCTCAATGTCGGCGGCGATATGCCCTTTTCCACTGCATTGGCAACAGCCTCATCCACTGCCATATTGTAAAAGCCGTCGTTATAACCATCCCTTATCAATCGCCAGACTTGCATAATAAGCAGATTATACCCTATGTTACCGGAGTAAATTATAATAATTTTTGAAATATTAGCTGTTGATTGAAAGAATAGGCTTGTAGTATATTATGACCAAATATTAAGGTTGCCATTATATCTTTGCATACAATAGAATGCTAAAAATATAATAAGAAATTTTTGTTAAAAGGGGGATGCCGAAATGTTGACCCGAATTAAAGTGAGAAATTTTAAGAAACTTGACGATATTGATTTAGAACTCGGCAAGACGGTTGTATTAATAGGACCGAACAACAGTGGTAAAACTTCTGCTTTGCAGGCGCTTGCATTATGGGATATCGGGATTAGGCAATGGAATGCCAAGAGAGAGGGAAAAGCCTCCCCTGAAAAGCGTCCTGGTGTTGCTGTCAACAGGCTTGAGATGATTTCCATTCCTGTCCCAAACCTTAATCTCTTATGGTCAGACTTGCATACAAGAGAACAGGGGCAGGTTGAAGGTAAAAAACGAACAAGAAATATCAGAATCGATGTAATAGTTGAAGGCGTAACAAATGATAAAAACTGGGCATGCGGACTTGAATTTGACTACACTAATGAGGAATCGCTTGTTTGCAGGCCGATACGCAAGCCAGGATTTGAGAAGAAGCCCGTAAAAGAGGCTAAATTTACAGAAATTCCACATGAAGCAAATGAAGTAAAAATAGCCTTTCTTCCGCCTATGTCCGGACTTGCTGCTGTAGAGCCTAAATTAGAGCCCGGCAGACTCAATGTGCTTTTGGGAGAAGGACAGACAGCACAGGTGTTGCGAAATTTATGTTTTCAGATTTATGAAAAATCTGATTCCAATTCAGACTGGCAGGAATTGACTGGCAGGATTAAGAATCTTTTTGGCATTGAACTTCTGCCGCCGCAATACATTAAAGAACGCGGCGAGATAAAAATGTCTTATAAAGAGCAAAGCGGCAAACAATTTGATCTGTCTTCATCAGGCAGAGGGCTTCAGCAAACACTGCTTTTGCTTGCGCACCTATATGCAAATCCCAAAACAATCTTACTTCTCGATGAACCTGACGCACATCTTGAGGTTCTCCGTCAAAGGCAGACCTATCAGTTAATTACTGATATATCAGATGAAAAAGGCTCTCAGATTATCGCAGCCAGCCATTCGGAAGTTGTGCTTAACGAAGCCGCTGACCGCGATGTTGTTATTGCTTTTGTCGGAAAACCTCACAGGATTGACGATAGAGGGAGTCAGGTTTTAAAATCGCTTAAAGAAATCGGATTTGACCATTACTATCTGGCGGAAGAAACCGGCTGGGTTTTGTATCTTGAGGGTTCAACAGACCTTGCAATTTTAAAGGCATTTGCAGGTATTTTAGAGCATAAAGAAGCGCTAGATGCCCTTGCTAAACCCTTTGTTCATTATGTCCAGAACCAGCCAAACGATGCAAAAAAGCATTTCTGGGGATTAAAATATGCAAAAAATGATCTGGTTGGAATTGCAATTTTCGACCGTCTTGAAAAAACATTACCTGATGATATGGGTGCTGTAGGTTTTCAATGGAAAAAAAGAGAATTGGAAAATTATTTATGTATGGAGGAATCGCTTTTAGCATATGCAAAACATGATTTAACAGATGATCTTTTTGGAAGCGCGGAAGCAGGCAGACGGGTTAATGCCATGAAGGAATCCATTACAGAAGTTGCATCGGCATTAAAGACATTGAAAAAACTTGAACCGTGGTCTCAGGATATTAAAGCAACAGATGATTTTCTTGACCCCTTATTTGATAAATACTTTGAAAAATTAGAACTGCCGAACCTTATCAAAAAATCAGATTACCATGTTATTGCCCGTCTGGTTCCAAAGGATAAGATTGACCCTGAGATTACTGAAAAACTTGATGCTATCGTTGATGCAGCTAAAAAAGCAAAACCAAGGGTTGACTGACATGGCAAAAAAAAATCAGGAGAACTGTTTTAACCGGTGTCTTACCCCCCCAAACTCCTTCATCTTTAATTCCTTTCTCTTTATCTTCCCGCTGATGGTTTTAGGCAGCTCGTCAACGAATTCTATTTTTCGTGGATATTTATATGGGGCTGCGCGATGTTTGACGAATTCCTGAAGCTCTTTTTTCAGTGCATCGGACGGGGTAAAGCCGCCTGTCAGGACTACAAATGCCTTGATAATCTCCCCCCTTACATCATCCGGGCTTGCAACGACTGCGGATTCTTTTACCGCAGGATGCTCTATAAGAACACTCTCGACCTCAAACGGACCTATTCTGTAGCCGGCAGTCAGCATAATGTCGTCAGTCCTTCCCATAAACCAGAAGTAGCCGTCTTCATCTTTATATGCCCTGTCGCCTGTGAGATACCATTCGCCCCGAAATACATTCTCCATTGCAGCAGGATTGCCGAGGTATTCCCTGAATAAACCGACAGGGCGATTGGGTTTTACCTTAATAGCTATTTCTCCCTCTGTTCCGATAGGGGCAGGTTTTCCTTTTTCATCCAATATATCCATAATAAACCCCGGCGCAGGCATACCCATAGACCCGGGTTTTACAGGAAGGCACCTGAAATTCGCCAGAAGATTAACGCTCTCCGTCTGCCCATAGCCGTCATAGATATATTTCCCTGTCCTCTCTTTCCATATCAGGATTATTTCTTTATTTAAAGGCTCGCCCGCCGCAACAAAATGCCTTTGGTTAAGATTAAGCTTCTCCGAAGGAGATTCTTTTACCATCATCCTATATGCCGTTGGTGGACCACAGAATGTGGATATTGGATACCTCTGCATCACATCGATTGCCATCAGAGGGTCAAACTTACCTTTTTTATAATATGAGAATATTGTGGCCCCCATCTGCCATGGCCCGAAAAGGCTCGACCATGCTGCCTTTGCCCAGCCTGTATCCGAAATATTCCAGTGGACATCGCCGGGTTTCAAATCGAGCCAATATTTTCCTGTTATTAAGTGGGCTAACGGATATGATGCCTGTGTATGAATCGCCATCTTTGGAAGCCCTGTTGTCCCTGATGTAAAATATATCAATGCAGTCTCGCTCGATAACGCCCTCTCTCCTTCAAAGGCATCTGCCCGAACCCGCTCTTTTAAATAATTAATACCGCCGCCCCCTTCTCCGATGTTTACAATTATGGTATTGCCTGAAGATGCGCTTACTGCCTCTTTCACTTTATATGTATCTTCATCCGTGCAGATTACAGCCTTTATATCGGCTGCCTTGAGCCTGTATTCAATATCCCTCGATGTGAGAAGGGTTGTCGCAGGGATAGGTATGGCATTGAGCCTCATCAGTGCAAGCATTATCTCCCACCATTCTGGGATGTTAGGGAGCATGACCAAAACCTTGTCCCCTTTTCCAATGCCTATTTTCATGAAAGCGCCTGCGCCCTTTGAAGAAAGGAGCTTTAATTCATTGAAGGATAATTTTTTCTCTGCAGAGCCGTCCGTCCAGAAAAGCGCCATCCTATCGCCCCATTTATCGAAAACATCGAGAGGAAAGGAGAACCTCTCCGGCACAGAAAGGAAAAACTCCATGTATTCCTTCTTATAATCCTTCATGTTTGGAGATTGTTCCATATCTTAAACCATAGACTCTATCAAAGATAAAATCTTCGAGGAATACCTTTCAACCGTAAACCCCTTTGCCCTTTCCAATCCTTTTTTTTTCAGGGCTTCCCTCTGTTTATCGTCTTTAAGCAGCTTGACTATGGCAGAGCCGATTTCTTTAGCATCTTCCGGATTAACCAATATGCCTGCATCTCCCGCTACTTCGGGAAGGGATGCGGCATTCGAGCTTATAACAGCCGTTCCGCAAGCCATAGCCTCAAGCACGGGCAGCCCAAAACCTTCATAGAGAGAAGGACAGATAAACATCTCTGCGCCGCTGTAAAGACTCGGCAGGTCTTCGTCTCTAATAAAATCCGTGAAGATGACCTTATCTTTTACCCCCAGTTTTTCGGACAATTCTTTTAGATGAGGCACAAACTTATCTGCCTTCCCTCCAAGAACCAATTTTAAATCATGGAATTCCGCTGTAATATCCGCAAATGACTCGATAAGCCTCCCCGCATTTTTGTGGGGCTTAAAATTTCCAACATAGAACATGTATCTGCCTGTAATGCCATATTCTTTTTTTGTATCTTCGATAAGCTTTCTGTCATGGATAGGCTTATATTCTTCGGATATGCCGAGGGGGATTACATGAATCTTTTTTTCGGGTACTCCGAAGATTCGAATAATATCCTTTTTTGACGATTCCGAATCCGCAATAACAGCAGCCGCCCTGTTCGATACCGTTTTTCCGAATATTTTAAAAATCTCATTATACGGCTTATATCTCCACCCTGTATATTCCGGGGTTACGAGAAAAAGGAGGTCGTGGATTGTGGTAATATAGGGACATGGGGAAAATATAGGCGACTTTATGTAAGGCGATAAAAAGATGTCAACCCCGTCGCTCTTTAGATATGCGGGGAGTAAAATCTGGTCGTAAGTAATCGTCGCCCTTTCGAGTATGATTTTTAAGGACAGGTTCGGCGATTCACAATCGAGACGGGTAAATTGATTCCCGTAGAGGATAAACTTATATTCTTTGCGCGCAGAAACGGCATATTTTAAAAAATTCAACAGGTATCTCCCTATGCCGGTTACCTTACCCCTCTCTAATTCTCTTCCGTCAATGCCTATTATCATAAGGAAAAGGTTATAAGTTGATAATGTATTCTATATGCTGCAGGTATATGAATCAATATGTTTTATTGCCGTATTAAAATTTACAATAGGTTTGACATTTTAATATTTCTGTTGATATTATTGCATCGAGAGTATTGATGACTTTTTCGACAGTCTATTATCGAAAAGGAGGACTAACTTGAAATTTAAGACGTTAATCTTTCTAATAGCCGTCATTTTTATTTATCCGTCCCATACTTTTGTTTATGGTCAGGATAAGGAAGTCGGGCTTAAAGATAATGAATATAATCTCAGCGAGAGTTGTGCCGAATGCCATCTCGATATATATAATAAATGGAAAGACTCCATTCATGCAATGTCGGTAAACGACCCTATTTTTTATACATCATATATCGAGGCATATACAATCAGTTCAGGACGGGCAAAGACTCTCTGCCTTAAATGCCATAGTCCTACTGTGCCGGCGACAAAAGATTATGAATTAAAAAACAGGCTTTCCCGTGAGGGAGTAAACTGCGATTTCTGCCATACATTAAAAGGGGTAAAACTTAATGATAGGAAAGACCCTTTCATAAGGGACATCGGCGCCGTTAAAAGGGGACCTTTAGAATCTGCAAAAGTAGAGGGGCATAAGACCGTGTATTCAAATCTCCATCTAAGTTCCGAACTCTGCGCTGCATGCCACGAGTATGTATCCGATAACGGTTTAAGTATAATGGGGACATATTCCGAATGGAAGGCAAGCTCATACGCAGCAGAGGGCAAGCAGTGTCAGGACTGCCACATGCCGAGGATAGAGGGCGGTATCTCAAAGACTTCAAATCGGAAAAGCGTCATCAATGACCATAATTTACAGGGCGGGCATTCGATTGTGCAATTAAAAAAGACGCTGATAGTAAAGATAAAAGAGGTAAAGAGGTTGAAAGATGGAGTATCCGTATCCGTAAGCATAGAAAACGCAGGTTCGGGACACATGGTTCCAACAGGTATGCCTACACGAAAATTGATACTCAATTGCGAGGTGAGGACCGTCAAAAATAAGATTTTTAACGAGAAGCGGGTGTTTGAAAAGATTATATCCGGAAAGAACGGAGAAGAACTTGTAAAAGACAGCGAGATAATGCTCGGTATGGGGACTGCTATAACCAAGGATAATCGTATAGGTCCGAAGGAGGTAAGAATCGAGGAGTTTATCTTCAATACTGCGGACAATACGGATATTTCCGTATCCGCATGGGTTGATTATATATACAAACCGCTTCTACTCCACGAGACCGAGATGAAGATAGAAATGAACAGAGACGAGAAAATTGTAAGCAGGTAAATAATTTATGGATAATACGAAAGAGGCAATAGAAGAGGAAGCATCGGGCGGCAGCAGAAGGTCATTTTTAAATATATCCATTCTCATTTCTTCTGCAGTTATTTTGGGCGGGATTATTTATCCTGTGATTAAATTTTTATTGCCTACGGCGGCTAATAGGGATATGGGAAAAAGGGAGATATTTTCCATATCCATAAATGAGATTCCCGTCGGCTCTGCAAAACTCGTCAGATATAAAAACAAGCCGTCAATAATAATAAGACTGAAAGAGCAGGAGGTATATGCCCTATCGGCAGTCTGCACCCATCTTGGCTGCATTGTAAAGTGGCAGGACGAGACAAAGGAACTGCTCTGCCCATGTCATGCCGCCAGATTCGATTTGTATGGAAATATACTCGGCGGGCCTGCGCCAAAACCCCTTCCTGCATACAAGGCTGTCATAGAGGAGGACAGGATACTGATAAAAGAGGTGTGAAAGGATAGGAGATATGCTCGTAAAATTCTGGGGAGTGAGAGGGAGTGTGCCTGTGCCGGGCACTACGACAATCAAATACGGAGGGAATACCGCATGTATAGAGGTCAGGTGCGGGAAGGATATTATCATAATTGACGGGGGGACGGGCTTGAGGCTGCTTGGATTGGATTTGATGAAAAGGGGGTTTGCTCCCGGCTCGAAAAACGGCAGAGGGAAAGGGAAGGCTCATATATTTTTCAGCCACATGCACTGGGACCACATTCAGGGATTTCCTTTTTTCGGTCCCGCCTTTATCAAGGGAAATAAGTTTAATATTTATGGATTTAAGCATCTCAATGTCAATCTGGAGGAGACTCTTGTAGGACAGCAGCAATTGCCGAATTATCCTGTTTCGATATTCGAAATGGGCGCAGATATTAAATTTATCGAGCTTCGGGAGAGCGATGCCGTCAGGATAAACAGCGCTATCGTAACAATGACCAAACTGAATCATCCCGGAGGTTCTTTTGGCTATAAGATTTCATATAAAGGCAGGGTTTTTGTTTACGCCTGCGATTATGAGCATTTTGACGGTATGGATAAAAAGCTTTTAAATTTCGTAAAGGGTGCGGACGCAATTATATACGATTCCCAGTATACACCGGAAGAATACTATGGAACGGTCGGCAGCCTCAATAAACAGGGGTGGGGCCACAGCACATGGGAAAAGGGTGTCGAGTTGGCAGAAGCTGCCGGCATAAAGAAATTGATTTTATTTCATCACGGACACAGCGATGAAGATATGGAAAAGATAGAGAAGGCTGCGAAGACAAGGTTTGAGAACAGTATTGCCGCCTGCGAGGGGCTTGAAATTAGACTGTAACAGTCATTAGTCATTAGTTAATTGATACTGAAAAATGACCTTTTTTTCACTTCCGTTATTTTTTCTTTTGCTTTAATTTATTGAAATTATTACATTATGGAACAAAAGAAAAACTAAAAAGTCGTTCAAAAAAGTCATTTTTCAGTATCGTATAGTTAATAGTCATTAGCAACTAATGACCGATGACCAATGATAAATATACTTGAAGAACTCGATCCCTCTCAGTTGGAAGCAGTAACTTATGGGGACGGACCTCTTCTGATTATTGCCGGCGCAGGAACAGGCAAAACCACTGTTATTACCCGCCGTATTGCATACCTCATTTCATCGAAGCTGGCAAAGCCGGAGGAGATTCTGGCTCTGACCTTTACGGATAAGGCAGCGGCAGAGATGGAGGAGAGGGTGGACCTTTTAATTCCTTATGGATACGCCAATATTTGGATAAGCACCTTCCATTCCTTCGGCGACAGGGTTTTGAGAGAGAATGCCATCGATATTGGACTCTCCACTGATTTTAGGCTCCTTACAAAACCCGAACAAATAATTTTTCTTAAAGAACACCTCTTTGAGTTTCCCCTTAAATATTACAGGCCGCTGGGCGACCCTGCCAAGCATATAGAGGCGATTGTTACTCTCATCAGCAGGGCAAAGGATGAGGATGTATCTCCGGAAGAATATCTCGAATATGCGGAACGGCTCGAAGACAAAAGCGAGGCGGAAAAACAAATTGAACTGGCGCAAACCTATAAAAAATACGAGGAATTGAAGGTCAAATACGGTTTTCTCGATTTTGGCGACCAGGTCAATCTTTCGCTCGGACTTTTGAGGGAAAGGCCCGAGATAAAGGGAGATTACCAGAAAAGATTCAGGTATATATTGGTGGACGAATTTCAAGATACGAATTATGCCCAGTTCCAGATGGTAAAACTTATTGCGGAAAAATACAGAAATATTACCGTTGTAGGAGACGACGACCAGAGCATTTATAAATTTAGAGGAGCGGCTATAAGTAATATACTCGGGTTTAAGGATACATATCCCGATGCAAAGCAGACTGTGCTTACCATGAATTACCGCTCCTGTCAGACAATACTCGATTCGGCATACAGGCTGATATGCCACAATAATCCCGACAGGCTCGAAGTCAGGAATAATGTGGATAAACGATTAAAATCCGAACTCCGAACTCCGAACTCCGAACTTTCTGTAAGCCATCTTCCCTTTGATACCGTCTCCGATGAGGCGGATACAATAGCAAAGATAATAGAAGAAAGGGTCAATGGTCAAGGGTCGGGGGTCAAGAAAACAACCCCCTCATTCCCCCTTAACAAAGGGGGATTTAAGGGGGTTGTCCCCTTGCCCCTTTCTTTTAGGGATTTTGCCATACTGGTGAGGTCGAATAATGATGCAGACCCATTTTTAAGGGCATTGAGGATGAGTGGCATTCCCCATCGCTTTTCGGGAAGCAGGGGATTATACAGCCGTGAGGAGATAAAGCTGCTCATATCTTTTCTGAAGGTCATATCCGATTTTAACGATTCGGTAAATTTATACAATCTATCGTCATCTATTATCTATCGGATAAATCCTGTTGACCTTACTTTGTGTCTTAATCTTGCCCACAGGAATAACCGCTCCTTGTATGAGGTTTTCAGCAATGTCATAGAAGATAGGGTCGTGGGTCATGGGTCATGGGTCAAGAAGGATATTAACTTGCCCCTTGCCCCTTGCCCCTTGCCCCTTTCTGATAAATCGAGGGCGGCTGTTGCAAAGATTGTGGAGGATGTAAAAAAATATGTAAAAATGTCAACTGAGCTTTCTGCGGGGGAGGTTCTTTATAATTTTCTTATGGAGAGCGGTTTTATAAAAAATCTCATGTCTAACCCAACCCCTGAAAACGAGGAGAAGATAGAAAATATCTCCAAGTTTTTTAATGTCCTCCGCAATTCGGAGGATGTATTAAAACAGAGCCGTATATGGGAATTCGTAAAACATCTTAATTCTCTGATAGAGGCTGGAGACGACCCTGCAACGGCAGAGGCGGATTTGGATGCCGATGCAGTGAATCTCCTGACGGTTCATAAGGCAAAGGGTTTGGAATTTACCGTAGTATTTATGGTGGGGCTTGTGGATATGAAGTTTCCTCTCCCCAACAGAAAAGAGCCTATCCCCCTGCCCGAGCCGCTTATAAAGGAACTCCTGCCATCGGGCGATTTTCATCAGCAGGAGGAGAGAAGGCTTTTTTATGTGGGCATGACAAGGGCAAAACAGGAACTGTATCTTACCAATGCAAGAGACTATGGAGGCAGCAGGGCAAGAAAGGTTAGCAGGTTCGTTCTCGAGGCTCTGGATATTCCAAGAGTTGATACAAAAACCATAAAAATGTCTCCACTGGAAAAGATAAAAAATCATGGGTCAGGGGTCAGACCTGCCCCCCGCATCAAGTGCGGGGCAGGCTCTGCAAGCATGTCCCTGCATGATT
>CAYMMR010000013.1:0-22343 GCA_964391545.1 uncultured Nitrospinota bacterium
AAAGACCCCTCGCTTTGCTCGGGGTGACAAAAAGGGGCATTTCGCAACTCCCTCTCCATAAATATTCTTGACATAACCGAGCCTAATCGTTTATTATTAGTAAACCTCGTACATAATTTATGTGCTTGGTAAACTCTTTTAAGTAGTCCGGAGAGGCTATAAAGGGGATATAATGAATTGTAAGAAATACCTGCAAAAACCTTTTTGCAGGATATATATAAAAGGTAATAGAAACCTCCTGTCGGTTAACGGCAAGGAGGTTTTTTTATTTTCAGAGAAATTATAGCCACTAAGATGCAAAGGCAAAAAAAACATGATTTAACCACGGAAGGACACGGATAAACACAGAAAAACAATGAAATAGTAAAAGGATTTATCTTGTCCGTGTCCATCCGTGATAAATCCGTGGTAGGTTTTGTTCCTATGAATACACGGGAAGTGATGAATAGCGACGAGATAGGCAGGGCGATTATGAGAATCGCCCATGAGGTGCTCGAAAAAAATAAAGGCGCCCATGACCTCGTAATTGTCGGCATAAGAACGAGGGGTGTTTATTTGGCTGAGAGACTGTCTGCAAAGATAAAAGGAATAGAGGGAGTGAATGTCCCGGTCGGTATCATCGATATAACCCTTTACAGAGACGATGTAAAGTCGGGTCTTTCGAGGCATGCGGTAAAAAAGACAGAGATACCCTTTTCTATTACCGATAGGAAGGTCATATTGGTGGACGATGTGCTTTACACCGGGAGGAGCATCAGGGCCGCTATTGACGGATTGATAGACCTTGGAAGACCTTCAAACATACAACTGGCCGTTCTTATAGACAGAGGACACAGGGAACTGCCGATACGTGCCGATTTTGTCGGAAAGAACATTCCAACCTCCTACGATGAGCAGGTAAGGGTTATGCTGAAGGAAGAGGATGGAGCGGATAAAGTAACAGTGAACATCTGATAGCGTATAGCTTGTAGCTTATAGTTGATAATAGAAGCTATGAGCTATCAGCTATAAACTATAAACTATGAGCTATGAGCTAAATAGATTGAAGAGTAAAGACCTGCTCGGCATTAAAGATTTATCTGCCGATGAAATACTCCTGATACTAAATACTGCCGAGTCCCTAAAAGAGATTTCGACGAGGGACATTAAAAAGGTTCCTGCATTAAGGGGAAAGACCGTAATAAATCTCTTTTACGAGCCGAGCACCCGCACACGAACATCCTTTGAAATAGCAGGAAAGCGTCTGAGCGCAGATGTGGTGAATATCTCCGTCTCGACAAGCAGTGTTGCGAAGGGAGAGACACTGAAGGATACCGCAAAGAATATCGAGGCTATGAATCCCGATGCAGTTGTTATAAGACACCAATCTTCCGGCGCTCCTCATTTTATTGCAAAAATCTTGAAATGCCCTGTTATAAATGCAGGGGACGGCGCACACGAGCATCCCACACAGGCGCTCCTCGATTTATTTACAATCAAAGAGAAACTTGTCCTGAGCCGAAGCCCTGAACGAAGTGAAGAGGCAGCGAAGGAACTTAAAGGGCTAAAGGTCAGTATAATAGGCGACATAGCCCACAGCCGTGTGGCAAGGTCGAATATATATGCTATGAATAAGATGGGGATGGAGGTAACTGTTGCAGGTCCTGCCACAATGATCCCTGCGGATATAAGAAAAATGGGGGTCAGGGTATTTACGGATTTGAGTAAGGCGATAGAAGATGCGGATGTGATTATGATGCTCAGGATTCAGCTTGAGAGACAGGAGAATGGGCTTTTTCCATCGATAAGAGAATACTCCAAATTATTCGGACTAAATCCGGAGAGGTTAAAAAATGTAAAAAAGGATATGATAATAATGCATCCAGGACCGATAAACAGAGGCATTGAGATATCCGCAGAGGTAGCTGATGGGGCATATTCTCTTATATTGGATCAGGTAACGAATGGAGTGGCAGTAAGAATGGCTGTCCTTCATTTACTGGCAGGAGGGGTATAGATATGCAAGGGTATAGGGGCAAGGGGCAAGGGGCAAGTATCCTTATTAAAAACGGCAGGGTGATTGACCCTGCAAATAAGATCGATGCAGTAATGGATATTTTTATTGATGACGGAAAAATAATCGAGATAGGGAACTCACTCGCCACTCACCGCTCGCCGCTCACCACTATTATAGATGCCTCTAACAAGATTGTAGTTCCAGGACTTATTGATATTCATGTTCATTTAAGGGAGCCGGGTTATGAGTATAAAGAGACCATAAAAACAGGAACAGAAGCTGCTTCAGCAGGAGGTTTTACGACGATTGCCTGTATGCCAAATACAAAACCTGTAAATGATAACCAGTCCATAACGGATTTTATACTCGATAAGGCAAAAAAAGATGGTATTGTGAATGTATATCCTGTCGGCGCTATTACAAAGGGACTCAAAGGGGAGGAGCTATCGGAGATTGGGGAGTTAAAGTCAGCAGGTGTTGTAGCGATTACCGATGACGGCAGACCCGTGATGAACAGCGAATTGATGAGGAGGGCGATGGAGTATGCCTCGATGTTCGATTTGCCCGTCCTCTCTCACTGCGAAGATTTGCAGCTCTCCGAAGGCGGAGTGATGAACGAGGGATTTGTTTCAACGGAATTGGGACTTAAAGGGATACCGAATGCAGCAGAGATTGTAATGGCTGCAAGGGATATTGCCCTCGCAGAACTTACAGGCGCAAGACTCCATATTGCCCATGTCAGCGCTGCCGGTTCGATAATGTTAATTAGGGATGCAAAGAAAAGGGGTTTAAAGGTTACATGCGAAACCGCCCCGCATTATTTTACGCTTACCGATAAGGATGTAAGCGATTACAATACCAATGCAAAGATAAATCCTCCTTTAAGGTCAGAAGATGATTTAAAGGCAATCAGAGAGGGCTTAAAAGACGGGACAATAGATGCAATCGCCACAGACCACGCGCCGCATGAGGCATCGGAGAAAGATGTTGAGTT
Organism: uncultured Nitrospinota bacterium; assembly: GCA_964391545.1. Taxonomy (GTDB): domain Bacteria; phylum Nitrospinota; class Nitrospinia; order UBA9942; family UBA9942; genus JACQEW01. Next base: position 2,991 of record CAYMMR010000013.1, read on the forward strand.
CGATAAAGCGCCCTTCGGCATCATAGGGCTGGAGACCGCATTGCCTCTGACATTAAAACTTGTAGAGGATGGAATACTATCGCTCAATGATGCAATTGCAAAACTTACAATAAACCCTGCCAGAATACTGGGATTAAATAAAGGGACGCTTTCGGTAGGAGCGGATGCGGATATTACTATTATTGATCCTGAAGAAGAATGGCTGATAGATGTTACAAAGTTTAAATCAAAGGGGAAAAATTCGCCATTTCACGGATGGAAGGTTAAGGGCAGGGTAGAAATGGTAATTGTAAATGGATGCCCGGCTCCTCATCTGAGGAGGTAATAATACATGGAAGAGAGGTATTAATTTACCATGAGGTAGCCGGGCTATCCTAATTCTTAGAACTTATAGTTTACCCTTACGGTCGGAACACCGATAACCGTAGCCGTTGCAGTCTCAGTGCCTGAAGCATCCGGTTTTAGACTTGTTCCAACCAGCGCTGCTATTGCATCGATTGTCCAGTTGCCTACACTTGCCCTTGCGCCTAAGGCCGGCACAAGCGCATCCACCTTGTCAATACCCGCTTTAGCCTTATCCAGATCTATGGTCGCATAGTGCAGTTCGAGTCCGACGAGTAGATTTTCACGGAGCGGATAAAGGGCAGCTCCAGCAAATGCAACAGTTGATGTATCTCCTGCAGTATTAACATTGGCAGCCTTTGCGGTATCCGAGCCAATATCTGCCGATAGATTAATTATCAGAGGTCCTGCCCATGTATATGCAGCCCCCAGTCTCCATGAAGATGAATCTATATCTCCGGAATCGTCATTACCCGAATTTATATCTCTTAAAGCGCTTGAGCCATAACTGCCCCAGATGCCGAGTCCTGGCACAAAACCTCCTGCTTTAAGTGTTACGCCGTAATTATTACCGCTGCCTACAGGAAGGGTTATAAAGCTTCTAAGACCCGGAAGCCTCCCGAGACGAAGCTCGAGATTTTCCGTAACCCCGATATTAACGGACGAAAGCGTTATGCCTCCTGCTGTGGCGTTACCGTCTCCAATTCTGGTATCTCTTGCGCTTGCCACACTTACTGTTTGAGACACCCAATCCAAATCAGTATTAACCTCTCCCGCTCCAACCACAGAGCCCATCTCCTGAATGATTACCCTCGACGGTCCTGCAAAAGACGGAACTGCGCAAACTACCATGAAAAAAACAGTTATTAATATGCTTAAAACTTTTTTCATGCTACCTCCTCGCTTGTTTATTAACTTCTTTAAACCGATAAATTTGGCATCAGGACATCCACATTAGTCCCGATGTTGTCAGTGCAAATCCTTCTTATTCACCTCCTTTCGTAAAATTACATAAAAAAAACTCCCGATTCCCATCCCCCTGCGAATAGGAAATCGGGAGTTTACCCCTGCTGGTGTCGGATAATATAAAAGCAATATTCATACCAAGAGTTATTTTTTTGAGATTGGTTTTAACCAATTGAAATTTAAAGAAGCAAAGCCCCCTCACCCCTCCCTCTCCCCTCTGGTGAGAGGGTTAGGGCGAGGGAGGATTAAAAGAAACTTTTAATTGAATTAAAAGTTTCTTTTAAGAGAAGGAATTTTAAAAGAGGTTGGTGTTTTAAAATAGAGGCTTTTTTATATCGTATTCAAATATCTTTTTTTGAAGGGTCGGGTAGGATATTCCGAGGATGGCGCATGTCTTGCCTCTGTTCCAATTAGTGTGGCGAAGGGCTGTTTCTATAAGCTCTTTTTCGGTCTCCTTAATGGATTTAAGCTCTACCTCTCTCTTTTTTTCCATAAACTTAGGCGATGGAAAATCTTTTATATATTCTTTTAAAAGAACCTCTCCCCTGCAAAGCACTACTGCCCTCGTAAGAATATTCTCCAATTCCCTGACATTGCCCTCCCATGAATAATTGCGGAAGATATTCATTACATCTTCGGGAACTTTGGTAACATTTTTGTGAAGCTCTATGTTTATTTTATTCAGCAGATAGGATACCAAAAGGGGAATATCCTCTTTTCTTTCTCTTAATGGAGGGACATCTATGGTAACCACCTTGATGCGGTAATAGAGGTCTTCCCTGAATTTTCCCTCTTTTACCATTTCAGAAAGGGTTCTATTCGTAGCTGCAATTACCCGGACATCCACCTTTATCTTTTCCCTGCCTCCTACCCTTTCAAATTCCTTCTCCTGTAGAACCCTTAAAACCTTTGTCTGTAGATTCGGCGACATATCTCCAATTTCGTCGAGGAAGATAGTCCCGCAGTCTGCCAATTCGAATTTACCCTCTTTTTTGTATAATGCCCCTGTGAATGAGCCTTTCTCATGGCCGAAGAGCTCGCTTTCAAGAAGGGTCTCCACTAATGCCGAGCAGTTTACAGGAATAAATGGGGCTGACTTATCGCTGCTGTTATAATGTATTGCCCTTGCAATAAGCTCCTTGCCCGTCCCGCTCTCCCCCTGAATAAGAACCGTGGTTTTGCTCTCCGATAAAATGCCGATGGTTTTGAATATATCTAACATCTTAGGACTTTTTCCGATTATATTATCTATCCTGTAATCCTTAGATGCCTCTGTAACAAGCCCTTCCAATCTCCTGTTTGACTCCTGCTTTTTTATTATTTTCTTAATAATGAGGTCAAGCTCGTCAATATCGATAGGCTTATGGATATATTCATCCGCGCCGAGCTTCATTGCCTGAATTGTAGTGTGCATATCCGAGAAGGCTGTTATTATTATTACAGGTATATTTTTATCGTCATCCCTTATGCTCCTCAGTATTGTCAATCCGTCCATATCCGGAAGTCTTATATCCAATATTATTATATCCGCCGGTTTTTCTTTGAATTTTTTAACTCCATCGTCGCCTCTATCGGCGGATATTACGCTAAACCCGACTTCATTTAGATGGATATCGAGAGACTCCCTTACGAGCCTGTCATCGTCAATGATAAGTATGGTCTTCATAAGCAAAAAGGTTGAGGTCAAGGTTAAGGCTAAGAACCTCAACCCCAGCCTTAACCTAAGTTTTTAACAGGAAGCATTATTGTAAAAGTAGTCCCCCTCCCCACTTCACTGCTCACATCAATGCTTCCATTATGCTCCTCGATTATCTTTTTTACATTTGTAAGCCCCAGCCCTGTCCCATCGGGCTTTGTAGTAAAAAACGGGACGAATATATATTTTAAATTATCTGTCCTTATACCGCATCCTGTATCGCTTATCTCTATCTTTATTTTATTCCCGCCGTTAATCCCGTTTATACTTACAGTAATCGGGGATGTCTTGATTTTCAGCATTCCGTTGGATTCCATCGATTGTATGGAATTCAAGTATATGTTCAATAGAGCCTGGCTGAGTTTTACGGAATCGCAGTAAACCGAGCAATTTATGGATGGCAAATCCCGGTCTAATTCCTTTACCACATGAATCTTTTTACACTCGATATGATGCCTCACCAATTTGAGAGAATTTTTTATCACCGAATTTACATTGCAGCAAGGACCTGCTTTAAGGCTCGACGGTTTTCCATAATCCAGCACACCTTTTAAAATCTTCTCTATCAAGTCCACACCATCCCTTGCCAGAGTGAATCTCTTTTTATCATTGTCGGATAAATTATCCCTCTTACAGAATTCCTGTATAGTCATCTTAACGGAGGAGAGGGGATTTCTTATCTCATGGGCGATATTTACCGAGAGCTGTCCCATTGCCGCCAATCTTTCCGCCTCTATTAATTGAAACTCGAATCTCCTCTGCTCTGTCGTATCCCTTGCGATGCACAGCATTCCTGTAATTTTCCCATTGCCGTCGTTTAAAGGAGATGTGTTAATGAGAAAGTTTTTAATTTTTCCGTCTTTTTCTCTTATACCCGCCTCGATACTCCTTTTCTCCCCATCCTGCAAAGTCGTCAGCAGGTCATCGCACTCATCCGCCTCTGCAAGAATCGAGCATAGAGGATTCCCGATAATCTCATCTCTTTCATAGCCAAACTCTATGATTTTTCTATTCACGAAAGTAAAGTCTCCATTTGTATCAAGTGTGCAGATAATATCATCGGCAGTCTCCATAATATTATTCAGATAATCGGTAGTCTCTTTTAACTCGGCAGTTCTATGTTTGACCATATCTTCGAGGTTCTCCGTATAAATCTTCAATTTTTCAGCCATAAGATTGAAGCCTTCAGCCAATTGCTCGATTTCATCCCCTGTTGAGATTCTTAATCTGTGGCTCATTTCCCCCTGACCGATTAATTTTACACCCTCCTGAAGCAGATAAATCGGTTTTACCATCTTTCTTGCAGCCCACATACCGACAATCGAAAGGCTGATTATAAGTATAACTCCTATAAAGGATATTTTAAATAAGAGGTCATAAATTGGTGCGAATGTCTCTTCCGGACTCTGTCTTATGAAGACATACAATTTTTTTCCGCCGAAACTCGCACTTCCTAATTTGAATGTATAATCTACAGGAGAAAACCCGATTATGGAACCCTTTCCTCCATGTGCATCGTCTTCTGCTATAGCCCATCCTTCCTCGGGTTTAATTATTTTTGCCAATAACTCAGGAGTTATATTGTGAGTCCTCGGAGGGAAATGGGGACAGGCAATTATAACGCCGTCCGAGTTTATAAGATTTGCATGTCCTGTCTCGCCGATCTTTACATCGAGGATTACATTGAAAAAATTATCGATAAAGAGGGTAAACTTTGCGATTCCTATAACCTTATCTTCGTCTAAAACAGGGACGGCAATATCGAGGAGATAATTCTTCTTATCATCATGCTGGTAAAAATCGCTGATATATCTCCTCCCTCTACCATTATTGTATGCCTCCTTCCACCACCTTTCATTGACCTGGTAGAGATTTTCGACTCCGGATGAAGATACGACAACCCGTCCTTTTATATCCGTAAGAAGTATGCTGTAATATTCGCTCGACTGGTGCTCCGAATATTCTCTTAAGTTTCGGGCTATAATGTGATTAAGATAATCATGCCCGGATGGAATGTTTATATCCTTCTTATTGGCCTCTTTAAGTAAATCTTTTATATCTGCCGATGAAAATAACGCCCTCAGTTCATCTATCTCCTTATTCATCATGAGGTCTATCCCTTTTGCAGTCTCTCTTGCAAGCTCTTTAAAATTCGTCCCTATAGAATTTTTGAGCGAATTCATTCCATAGAGATGAGTGAGGGTTATGCCGGTAATCAAAGGGAAGATGCCAACAAGCAATATGAATATAACGACCTTCTTCTGGATACCCTTTTTCATCTGGAAATACCTTTTCAACGCAAAGACGCAAAGGTTTAAAATAAAAGAAGCAAAGAAAGATAAAGAATAAAAAACTTAGCGTCTTTGTTTGTTTCTTTGCGTCTTTGCGTTAATATTTCGATCCTTTTTTGTGAGCCTGCGGAGCCGATGGATAGATTCTATCTCTACAGCTATTTGGAGTCAATAACAATGAAATCTACATTATCGGGGAGCGACCAGTAAAGGGCGCGTGCATCATCCCGTTCCAGTGCAATTTGTATTTTTATAAAAGGGGTCTTTTTAAAATAATTCCATATCTTGCATGACGAATTCCAGATATATCTTAAGCCCCTGCTTGTTTGGTTTAAGACAGACATAAAAAAACCACCCTTAAATATAGGACTTACGGATATGGAAAGCCCTTCATTGAAGATGAGCGTATAGTTTGAAGGCATATCTTCTATGCCGAAGGTATCGGTTTGTCGAATCGCCTCCTGCGGGCTGGCGGCGAGGTTTTCTTTTTCTTCGGTCCGATGCGGTTTTATCTCTATCCTCTTCGGAGGGAATATAGCCTTTCTCTTAACCATGCTGTAGTATCCGTTAAAATGCACGATTCCAATGGTTTTTATCTCTGCAATATTAAATTCCTTCAGGATAACGCCTTTTATCTTGAGGTAAATTTTTCTTGATTCAATATTCAGAATTGCATATACAGCCGGTTTGGCTGCCGCCTTTAATTCCGATTCAAGGAGGGAGACCTCTTGTTTGAGTTTATGGATTTTCCGGGTATCATCGCCGCTCGCTAACGCGCTTGCATGACATGAAAATACAGAGAACAAAAAAACTAATTTAACCACTGAAAACACTGAAGACACCGAAAAAAATAAAGACTTTTTAAAAACTTTTCTGAAATCTTTTTTCTGTGATTTCAGTGTGTTCAGTGGTTTATATTTTCCCTTGCCAAAGTTATTTTTATGGTTTGTCGACATTAAAAAATATATACCTTCGTCCCTATACGGGCAGCTTTGTAGATAATCTTTAAATCGCCGTCGCCCACACGAATACAGCCGTGCGTGACCGGTTTGCCGAGAAGTCTTGTATAAAGCGTTCCATGTATGAAATAACCGTTTCCTATTCCAAGGGCGTAATCTCCCAAAACACCCGGCTCCATCCTATCGCTGTAATTTTTAGGTATATCCTCCCCCTCTTCGATGAATGCCCAATCGGGCTTTACCCATACCGGTTCTACTACCTTGCTTTTAATTTTAAATTCACCTCTCGGTGTGTCAAATATCCATTTTCTTTCTTGATTTGCAGGGTCTATGAGGAATTTACCGCTCCCGGTAGATATTATTGCATGGTGTAAAACTCTATTGCCGTTTTTAAGGTAAATAATATTTTTTGCAGTATCTATCATAATATAATTCCCTTTGGGCAGAAGTCCGGCGAGCATATTTTTCATCTTTTTGTTCCTTTTGCTCAGTTCTTTTTCTGTCTTTTTTAGATTACCGGCATCTTCGGTTCTGAGCATTGCGGCATCATTGCCCTCCTTTGTCAGATAAGGCATGTCGTTAAAGGCAAAAAAAAGGATTGGAGGAATAAGAATACTTGCAATAACCCATTTATATGCCCGCAGTTTTCGCATAAATGTCATTCCGAGCGAAGCGAGGAATCTCGCTTTTGAGATTCTTCGGTCGCTTCGCTTCCTCAGAATGACAGCAACGCTGTCATCTGCGAAAATCTGCGAAATCTGCGGATTAATCAGGTTTTTGTTTTTATTATTTTCAATCATGATTTTTTTTAAGCTCGACGAGTCCCTGATAAAGCTCGTTTTCAAGGCTTGTAGCGCCGACTATAATTACAGGTGTTCCAACGGCAGCCCTTTCGAATAGTATGTCCATCTCATTATTCTCGAGGGCAATGCACCCATAAGTGGTGCTGTCCTTACCCCCGCCGTGAATTTCGATAAGTCCTCCTATTTTTGCGTCTTTGGATATAAGTCCGGTTTTCTTTGCCTTTAAAAATTCTTTCCTGTCCTCATGGTTCGGGTAATCTAAAAGAAGCGCCCTATGATATTTACTCTCTCCTATTCCGGATTTTTTAATAATCTTATATATGCCCTCCGGCGTTGCCCTATCTCCGGAAAACAGCTTATCCCTGTATCCGTTTTTACCTATGCCTATATCGAAGGTCATGAGGGGTTTGCCGTCCTTGTATAATTTAAGGGTTCGCTCTGCCTTATTGATTATGACTGCAGCAGTTTTCCTTCTCTTCGATTCTTCGATTGCATTATGCACGGATTTCTTCCATTTTTGTATCGAGCCGTTATGCGAATACCGTTTTAAAAGAGGAATTACCGATTTCTCCGCATCGTTCAAATATAGGGAGGCAGTTTCGAGCTTTTCCATTGCCGAATCATACCTGTTATTATCGAGGGATATTTTTGCCTCCTTCAGCGCGAGATTTCCAAGGGTAAGCCTTTTTCGCGTATATATTCCGGCATTTATTTTTAGTGTCAATTCGTCTATAATCCTTGCCTTATCCTCTAAACCATTTAATTTTTCTTTTAAAATTCCCCTTTTATCGGCCCTCTTTTTCTGGATAATCTCGATAAGCTTAATCCCCTCCTTTTCAATGTTCCCGATATTTTTTCGGATTGTCCCGTAGTCTCTGAATAGAGAAAATTTCGATTCTTCTTGAATAATCGAATCCCTAATTATTCTTAAATCCGCCATAAAGTTATTATATTCGGCAGGGACATGCTTTTTGGCATCGATCTTATGAAGCTCGAAATCAATATTCTCTATAAGTTTGGTTTCCGGAGGCGGAGGCTGGCTGCATGCGGGAAACAATAGAACAAAAACATAATAAAACCACGGAAGGACACGGATAAACATAGAAACGAGAAATGTCATCGGTCATTGGTCATTAGTCAATGGCCAATGGTCAATAACTAATGACTAATGACCAATGACTAATGACCAGTATTTACTTACTTCTTACCCTTCTTCTTTCCCTTTTCTGCCTTTGCCTTTTTTGCAGCTTCAATCTTCTCTATTGCCTGCTGAACCTGGCTTGAGACTGCATCCGCCTTCTCCTTTATGGATTTCGATTTGGCAACGGCATCATCGTAGTTTTCGCCGTCAATTGCCTTCCGAACCTCGGGCAGAGAATCTTCCAAGCCCTTTATATCGCCTGTCATTGCCTCGATATCCGCCTTTGTCTCTTTGCCTTGAGGCGCCTTTTCGAGCATTGCCTTTGCATTGCCGACCGCGCCCTTTGCCTCCTCCATAACAGCGATGGCATTTTTCTTAACCTCTTCCTTTTTTGCAGCAGTATCCGCCTTCAGCTTTTCTGCATTGCCCTTTACGGATGCCAGCAGTTCCTTTGCCTTGTCATATTTTCTAAAGAGGGGGAATTTGCCGTCCTGCACCTTTACTTCATCCATTGCAGCAGAGAGTTCGTCATTTACCTTTTTTGCATTATCCGGCAGGTATTTTTCTGCTCCTGCCGATTTTGCAGTTTCAACGGAGCCTTTTGCGGCATCAATATCCTCGGTCGGCGGTTTTGCGCAGCCTGCTATAAAGAAAAAAACAACCAAAAGACTACCTGCAAATATTTTAATCGTCTTATTCATACCTTTAAATATCCTCCTTTAAATTTTAGTTTCAATTTTCAAACTCTTAACCCTTGACTTTTAACTCTTAACTCTTCGCTTTTAGGGCGGCTCTTCGAGATAGATTCCTATCGAAAACATAGGCTCGATAGTAACAATTATTAAATTCGCAGCGCTGATAACCATAATTAGTAGAGTGTCCCTAAAGTTCCTTTACTGTCATTCCGCACTCGATGCGGAATCCAGTCTTTGATTTTACTGGATTCCCGCTTTCGCGGGAATGACAAACTATGGTAAAGCTATTTGTGGGACTATCCATTAGTATATATACAAATGCTTTACAGTCGTCAATAAATAGTGGACGCAACACCCCCACACCTATTCCTCTGGTTGATAATGTCTATTTGGAATGACTTTATTCCTGGCGATAATCAGTGTCCGAATAGCTCCTATCTTACAGGAATAGGTGTGGGGGTGGATTGCTATTTTTTCTTTCCCTTTGGCGTCTTTGCCTCTGTCAGCTGTTTTTCCAACTCTGCCGTCTTGGCAGTCAGTTCCTCTCTTTCCTTAGTCAGACCTTCTACCTGAGACTTCAATGCCGAATTTTCAGTTGTAAGTTCCTTTACCTTGCTGTCAAGGGTAGCCCTGTCTGCATTCAGGATTTCTACCTGGCTCTTCAAAGCAGCATTTTCCTCCTGAAGCTGCTTTGACTGACAGCCCGAAAACAAAGGGATTAAAATAAATGATAATGCCAATAATGCCGTCGTTATTTTCTTCATCCTTCCCACCCCCTTTCATTATAGATTTTTATAAGGAAATTATAAAAATTTCGTTCATCATGAATCTTTCAAAGCGTCAGCCAGTACCCTTTCTGCCTGCTTCTTCAGTTTTAAGAATTCGAATCCCAGAAAATAGCTTCCATCTTTCTCTTTCCTTGCCCAGCGAATTTCAGCCTCTACCTCGAAAGGGGGACCGTCATATCCAATCAAGAATGTTCTCATAAATGCCGTTTGCCCTATGGAGAACTGAAAATATCCGTCGAGGATGATCCTCTCGACTGTGGATTTTTCTATTTTCAGGCTTACCCCTCCATCCGACAGGTCTACGAGGATGCCGCGATATTTTACATTCTTGTTCTTATCATTTGTCGAGATATAGATATTTCTCAGTACCTTTGGATAAAAGGACTTTCTCTTGGTAATGATTAATTCCATCATACAAATAAGGGTCATGGGGCAGGGGGCATGGGTCAAGGAAAACATAATTTCTATGCTCCTTGCTGCTTGCCCCTTGCCCTGTCTTTTATGTGGTTACCGTTCCTGATGCTGCGCCGCCTGTAATAGTGCCCGATGTAACAGTTCCCGATGCCGCCGCCCCGGTCGAGAGGACGGTATTTTTCAACTCCCTGCCGGGTTTAAATTTCGGAACCCTCTTTGCCGGTATGACGATTGGCTCGCCTGTCAATGGATTTCTCCCCATCCTCCCCGCCCTGCTGGATACGGAGAATCTCCCGAAGCCTGCAAGCGTAACACTCTCCCCATTTGATAAAGAGGCGCCAACCTTTTCTATAAAACAATCCAACGCCCTCTCTGCCGATGCCTTTGAAATACCGCCTGCCTCTGCCATTGCTATAACCAGATCGCCCTTGTTCATTTTATCCTCCCTCTTTTAAAAGGGGCAGGGGGCATGGGTCAGGGGTCAAGAAAATCTTGCCCCTTGTCCCTTGCCCCTTGCCCCTATATTCTATATTCCATACCTCTTTCTTGCTATATTCAGCACGTTCAGTATCATTTCATTATAGCTCATTCCTGCCGTCCTTGCCGCCTTTGGAAAACATGAGTTGTCTTCGGGTCTCGGCAGAATTCCCGGCAAAGGATTAAGCTCGAGTATATGGGGATTGCCCTTCGAATCGAGCCTTACATCTATCCTGCACCAATCCCTGCATCCGAGCGACTTATAAGCCTTCAGGGTAATTTTTTCTATTTTATTTTTCAGTCTTCCGTCAACATCCGCAGGACATTGAAATATATCGAGCGGGGTCTCTGCCCTGTCCCATATCCATTTTGCTTCGTAAGAATAAATCGGGTTAATATCCCCGGGCAGACTGTCGAATTTTATCTCTACGATGGGGAGAACCCTCATATCTCCGTTGTTTCCCATCAATGCCGCCGTAAATTCTCTTCCATCCAGATATTCCTCCACCAGAACAGGCTGGCGATAATGAAGCGTAATCTCGTCAATCTTATTTTTTAAGTCCGAAACAGTAAATACTACGGCATCGTTATTTACCCCTTTACTCGATCCTTCATGGAGGGGTTTTACCATAAGCGGAAAATTTTTCAGCCTTATTTTTTCCTGCCCGGACGATACTACCTGAAATCTTGGAGTAGATACCCTATAAAAAAATAATATCTCTTTAGCTCTCCCCTTGTCAAGACAGATAGAGAGGCTCATCGGGTCGGAACCTGTATAGGGTATGCCGAGCATCTCCAGCATTGCAGGAATGTGGGCTTCTCGGTTTGGACCCTCTCTCCCCTCGGCTATATTGAAGACTATATCGGGTCTCGATTCCTTAAGTTTCTCTACTGCATTTTCATCCGCCTCGATTGGTATAACTTTATGCTCTGTCGAGAGGGCTGTTTTAACTGCATCAATCGTCTCTTCGGTATCCCACTCTGCATCCCAATCGGCAGTAAGCCCGGCTTTTTGTCCTTTTTTCAAATTGAATGTCAGACCAACCCGCATAGTTTTTTTTAAAAGAATAAAAACCCGAACACGAATAACACGAATTAAACGAATTACACGAAAAACTACTACAACAGATTTTAAATTTTAAGTTTTTATTAGTGCCATTCGTATATTAGTGAAATTCGTGTTCCAGAATTTCTTTATTATGAATCAAAAAGCTTAAATTGTTTTATCACGTCAATTCGCCTTACCTGTTTAGGCGGTTCATAATATTCGAATATCTTGCCTTCGTAATTTCTCAATGTTACCTTTCCGTCGGCCTGCGATATAAGATATACCGGAGCAATAGGTATCTTGCCGCCTCCGCCCGGCGCATCTATGACAAATGTCGGGACGCCGTAACCTGTGGTATGCCCCCTAAGTTTCTCTATTATATCGATGCCTGCAGAAACAGGGGTTCGGAAATGTCCTGTCCCTATGGCCGGGTCGCATTGATAAACATAGTACGGCCTCACCCTCATTTTAAGAAGCTCATGTATCAGTTTCTTCATAATAAGGGGTTTATCGTTTATGCCGCGGAGAAGGACAGTCTGGCTTCCGAGCGGAATGCCTGCATCCGATAGAAGTCCGCATGCCTTCCTTACATCTTTTGTAATCTCCTTAGGGTGAGAAAAATGAATGCTCATCCATAGAGGATGATACTTTTTAATCATATCGGCAAGAGATGCGTCTATACGCTGCGGCAGGGTTACAGGGACACGGGTGCCGAGCCTTATTATCTCGATATTCGGTATCCTCCTTAAATTCGACAGTATGCCTTCCAATATCTCCTCTTTTAACAAAAGAGGGTCTCCTCCGGATATTAGGACATCCCTTATCTTCCTGTTTGTCCTGAGATAAGAATAGACATCTTCGAGCCTGTCCCTCGATATTACATTCTCTTCTGCCCCGACCATCCTCCTCCTCGTGCAGTATCTGCAATACATGGCGCATTGGTCGGTAACTATAAGCAGCGCCCTGTCGGGATACCTATGAACGAGTCCCGGTACGGGAGAATGAGTATCCTCTCCGCACGGGTCAAGCATATCATGAGGCGATATATAAGACTCCTCTATTCTGGGAACCGCCTGCCGGCGGATGGGACAATCCGGATTATACGGGTCAATAAGCGAGGCGAAGTAGGGGGTTATAGCCATTGCCAGCCTTCCGCCGGAGGCTAAAACCCCTTTCTTTTCTTCAGGCGTCAGGATGGCTATATCTTCCAACTGTTGAAGGGTGGTGATTCTATTTTTTAGCTGCCATTTCCAATCATTCCATAATTTCTTTGGAATGGATTTTCCAGCTATCTCTTCCTTAAGTTTTGATTTTTTAACTTTAAATTTAAAATTTTGAATAATACTACTGGGAGGCTCTTCCACGCTGCATTCGGGCGATTCCATATAAAATAAATTTCTCCTATAAAAAGGTTAATATTTAGCATGCCATAAAAAAGGCAGCTATAAACTTCAGTTCATAAAGTTTTAAAGTTCTTTTAACTTTATGAACTTTCAACTTTATAAGTTTTAACTTATATTACCACCTCCCGGCATTATACACTATTTTGTATTTGCATAAGAATATAACCACAACATATTGCGATGTCAAGAAAAATCTCTATTTCAGCAGCATGGCAAGGCGGCCCCACCTGACTCCGAAGTTTACGCTGTCCCATGACCAGTAAATAATAAATGCCTTTCCCTTTATTTTTTGTTTATCAAGAAATCCCCAGAATCTGCTGTCCATGCTGTTTTCCCTGTTATCTCCCATCATAAAATATTTGTTTTCGGGGATTACGATAGGACCAAAGAGATCCCTCGGATGATATGAAGCCCCGCCTTGTTCCTCATGGATGGCATAAGGCTCGTTTAACTCCTTATCGTTTATATATACCTTCTTATCTCTTATTTCTATTTTGTCGCCTGGAACTCCGATAACCCTTTTTATAAAATCACGGCTCTCGTCTTTTGGAAATTTAAAGACAATAATCTCTCCCCTTTCTATATCCGTAAACCTGTATATGAATTTATTGACAAGGATGTGGTCGCCTATTTGCAATGTAGGTATCATGGAGCCGGATGGTATTTTAAATGCCTGCACCACAAATGTCCTGATGATTAATGCAAGAATAAGGGCGATTATTATCGCCTCTGCATATTCCCTTACTACAGACTTCTTTCTTGTTTGCTCCGCAGCGGCTGTTTCATCGATAGCTTCTGTTTTTTCCATATATAAAATCTCCTTTTATAGAAATTTCGATAACCAATAACCAAATTACAAATTACAAATAAACTTCAAATTCCCAATTTATAAATTACAAACTATTTAGTTCTTGGTGAAAAATGACTTTTTTGAACGACTTTTTAGTTTTTCTTTTGTTCCAACCCCCCTCAATCCCCCCTTTTTTAAAGGGGGGAGGAAGGGGGGTTAAAATAAAACAAAAGAAAAAATAACGGAAGTGAAAAAAATGTCATTTTTCACCACACACTATTTAAAAAATTTATTTATTGGATATTCGATATTATTTGTAATTTAGCGCTTGAAATTTCTTCATTTGGTTTTTAATACCGCAAGAAATGTCTCCTGAGGTATCTCCACCTTGCCTATCTGTTTCATCCTCTTCTTGCCCTCTTTCTGTTTTTCGAGGAGCTTCCTCTTCCTTGTTATGTCTCCGCCGTAGCACTTTGCAATTACATTTTTTCTCAGAGCCTTAACGGTTTCCCTCGCTATAATTTTGCCTCCTATAGCCGCTTGAATAGCCACCTCGAACATCTGTCTCGGAATCATCTCTCGCATCTTCTCTGCCAGCCCCCTTCCATAGTAGTAAGCCTTATCCCTGTGTATTATCGAGGAAAGTGCATCTACCGGGTCTCCGTTCAGGAGTATATCCAATTTAATCAAATCGGACGGGCGGTAGTCAAGATATTCGTAATCCATAGAGGCATAACCCCTGGAAAGAGATTTGAGCTTGTCATAGAAATCGAGAACCACCTCGTTCAAAGGCAATTCATAAGTAACCATCAGCCTCTTTTCGCCTATATACTCCATGCCCTTTTGAACCCCCCTCTTTTCCTGCGTCAACTGGAGTATGCTGCCGATAAATTCATCCGGGGTTATTATCGTAGCGCTTATATACGGCTCCTCGATTCTATCGAGATAATTTTGAGGCGGGAGTTTCGAGGGATTATCCACATAGATTATTTCTCCCTTTGTGGTTACGACTTTATAGACCACCGTCGGCGCCGTAGTGATAAGGGAGAGGTCGAACTCCCTTTCCAGCCTCTCCTTTACTATCTCCATGTGCAGCAGTCCGAGAAACCCGCATCTGAAACCGAATCCAAGGGCAATCGAGGTCTCGGGCTCGAACTTAAAAGAGGAATCGTTCAACTGGAGTTTTTCCAGAGCGTCCCTTAAAGATTCGTATTGAGAGCTGTCCACAGGATATATACCGCTGAATACCATAGGTTTTATATCCTTATAGCCGGGGAGCGGTTTTTCGGCAGGCCTGTCATAATCGGTTATTGTATCTCCGACCTTTGCATCCTGTATATTTTTTATGCCGCCGGTTACATACCCGACCTCGCCTGCCGATAAAGAATCCATCTTCATATCCTTCGGGGTGAACACGCCTATCCTGCCGACCTCGTATATCTTCTTCGTTGCCATGAACATCATTTTCATATTGGGTTTTAAGCTTCCTTCAAATACCCTGACCAGCATTACCACCCCCTGATATGAGTCATACCATGAATCTATAATAAGAGCCCTTAACGGCGTATCTTTACCCCCTTTCGGACGGGGTATTTTCTTTATGATTGCCTCGAGTATTTCCTTTATTCCTTTCCCTTCTTTTGCGCTGGCAAGGATGGCTTCGCTCGAGTCTATCCCGATTATATCCTCGATTTGTTTCTTTACCATCTGAATATCTGCGCCGGGGAGGTCAATCTTGTTAATTACAGGTATAATCTCGAGATTGTGGTCGAGGGCGAGATGGACATTTGCGAGGGTCTGCGCCTCGACCCCCTGAGATGCGTCAATCACAAGAAGGACGCCTTCGCATGCCGCCAGACTTCTCGATACCTCATAAGAAAAATCCACATGGCCCGGCGTATCGATAAGATTTAAGATATATTCGCTTCCATCCGATGCCTCATATTTGAGGCGGGCGGTCTGCGCCTTTATGGTAATTCCCCTTTCCCTCTCGATATCCATCTGGTCGAGCACCTGTTCCTTCATTTCCCTATGAGAAAGCCCGCCTGTATATTCGATAAGCCTGTCCGCAAGCGTGGACTTTCCGTGGTCTATATGCGCAATAATTGAAAAGTTTCTAATGTTCATAAAACTATAATATCATAAAACTTGCAGAGAATAGAAATTTTGCCGATTCCCGCCGATTGTAGTTACTGCTCGATATCAAATCGATAGAGCCTGAATAAAAGGATGGAGATATGACGAGATAAAAATTCAGAGCGTATCGCCAAATCACCAAAAATTTCTGTCCCTGCGATTAAATTCGATGTTGAGGAAGCGAGAGTTTAACCTAATGAAAAGCGATGCTGTTGATGCGGCTTATCTTGCCATTCTGTCCGAGGCGGTAGAAATGCCTTATATCTCTCATCATAGAGGGCAGGTCGTTCTTTTTGAGGTAATTAGATTCTAAATGATGGCAATAATTCATGGCAAGGCGGTTTGCATTTTTATATCTTTCCTTTTCATCCAACTGCAAGTCAGGTTGTAAAATCGAGTCTTCAAACAAGCATCTCTTTATATCTCTTGCGGGTATTTTACCTTTATTTATGCTGCCGCTGTAGAGAATTGCCGTGATATATTTATCCACCTCTGCCTGAAGCTCCATTTCGAGAATGGTTATCTGCCTCCGGTGTATTGCGCTCCATACTGCATAGACGAAATGGCTTACCTCCTCTGTTGCGAGGAAAAAATCGGATATGTTTTTTCTGTGGAAATCCTGCAGAACATTACGCCCTTTGAGATTTGAGACTGTCTCCCTGTTAATGTAAACGGCTATCTCAAGGTCATCTTCGTTTTGTGATATAAAGAGACAACCCTTTGACGATGGGCTGCAAATTTTCAAGCGTGGCTGGGGTCTTTGGCTGCATGATAACGGCTCCTCTATGACATAGTCCTCCACATTCAAAAATGTCTCCACCCCGTATATTTTTTCTATGATTTTCTGGATAGCTGACAGCATATAAAATTTAGTGTTTTATTAGTAATATTTTTGCTTTTTTGGCGAAAAATTCAAAAACTTTAGAACACGAATCACACGAATATACGAATGCCACGAATAAAAACAAAATATTTTCTTTGAATTATTTGTGCAATTCGTGTTCAAGCCTTTTCCGATTTGCTCGGGTTTGTTTTTTTACTGCAGCTGCCTGCTCCCTTCGGAATATACAGGGATAACTCCTTTGTCTCTAAGCATGGAGGCGTCCCTCGAGCTGCCTGTTTTAATCCACCTATCGTATATTCTCAAGAGGTCGCTGTTCGTGCCGACCGACGACATATCGCTGACCTCTGCGATTACATCGGTGAAATCCTTGAACCTCTCTGTAAGCTCACGGAAGAGGCTGTAAAAAACCTCGCCGCTGCGCTGTTCTCTCATAATGCCCGACAGATTATCGTAAGCAATGGAGCCGATGGCAATATAATAATCGATGTCAATCAGTTTTCTCTTCAGGCTGTCCGAGAAAAAGCCCGATATAAAGAGAGAGAAGTCTCCAATCTGCTTAAATCTCTTTATCCTTTCGCCATAGTCCGAGTTCAAGGCATGGTTCAGAAGCATTATCAACGGCTCGTCATTTGAGCCTTCGGGGAAGGATACATCGGTTTTGACATGCTCGGATAGAAGATTCACTATATAGAACGCCACAGTATCATCGGTATGTATCTCCTGATGATCCATAGCTCTATCTACAAGCTCTTTAAAATATTCAGCGGTGTTTTTATGCGTGGTTATTTTCAGCATTGCCACGATAACCTCCGTTTCAAAATATTATGCCATGTTTTTTAAGCCAATCGGTCTCATCGAATTTCTCCGATAGATAGTCCTCAAAGGCAATCTCATTTTTTGTGAGTTTTCTTCCGTCAACATACTCCGCCTTCTGACCGGACACCGGGCTTTCGGCTTTAGATAATTTTTCTGCAATGGTTATTATGTCATTAACCTTTATGATAAAGGCAAGCTTTGCAGACGGCTCTATCATGTTTTGTCTTTTAAGCTCGAAGAGCATATTGATTACTTCATCGGATTTAATGAGCGCATTTGTAATTGCCTTTGAAAGTTCATTCAATTCTTCACTTGGCTTTTCATTCTCGTTCATTTTTTTATCCTCCATTATCTTCTTATCGGCATAATCCCTTTTAACCATAACTTACAGCAAAAATTATACCATATTTCATTCAGAAGGAAAACGGCTTTTAATCCATTGAAAAAACACACACTATCTGATATTATACAAAAAGGCAGATAAGGATATTATTCTAAGGAGTGTCAAAATTACCTATATTGGAGAAAAAAGTGATACAATAATTGTCAATATAAAATACCCCTCACCCCACCCTCTCCCCTGAGGGGAGAGGAGAAAAGAGAGGGGTGGTTTTCTAAAAGGAGATTTTTAAGTGAAATACGGTGAAGAAGCAATAAAAAGCGCAAAATTGGAGGCATGGGACAATCCCTATCCTGAAAGGGATTACAATATAGAAATCAGCTTCCCTGAATTTACCTGCCTCTGCCCCCGCTCGGGGTATCCGGATTTTGCCGTCTTTAAGATAAACTACATTCCGGATAAACATATTATAGAGCTTAAATCTCTGAAGCTGTATCTTAACGGCTACAGGGAGCAGCATATCTCCCATGAAGCGGCGGCGAATAAAATCTATGAAGACCTGTCTGTTCTATTAAAGCCGAGATTTATGGAAGTAATCGGAGATTTTAACGAGAGGGGAAATGTAAAGACAATAATAAGAGTTGCCTCTCAAAACCAGCCTAAGAATCTAAAAGCCTAAGAGTCTAAGAGTAATTTTCACTTTTAGACTTTTAGACTGGTTTACTTTATTGATTCTTCGAGGTCCAGCATCATCGTATCGCCGACATATTTCTTGCTCACAAATCTTTTTATATCATTGAGCTTGTTGGTAACCTCTTTTATCCTCATTGCATTCTGGATGGCGGTTGTAAGCATCCGTTTTACATCCTCGTTATGGATGTTTCTAAGAGCTAGTTCTATACTCCCGACAATACCCGTAAGAGGATTATTTATTTCATGATTTAATGTTACCGCCAGTTGAGAAAGCAGAGTCCTTTTGTCGCTTGTAAGCCCTGTCATCGAATGAGATATTGTGCCTGCCATAATTTTCACCTCCTATTAAAAATGTATTTGCCAAATAGTTACTGCATTTGCTGTGCCAAAATATAACCTGTTGATATTAAATAAATTTAATTAACCTGTATGACATTTTTTGTCAAAATCATGACTTTAGATAGGAAAAAAACGCCCTTTCCCGTCATAAGCCTATCCTGATATGTCTTTAATCAAAAGCTCAACAGGATAAGCTTTAATTTCTTATCGGATTTATCCGTTTTTTTGTAAAGGTATTTTTTTGCCAAAAAAGTCAGGAGGGGGTGTATGAAAAAACATACCACAAAACTACTATATAAAAAATGTAAAAAGGGGTCAAATGTTCTAGCCCAGGCACATCGTGACCCCCTATTTAAGATAAAAGGATTAAGG
>CAYMMR010000014.1:0-9798 GCA_964391545.1 uncultured Nitrospinota bacterium
GGTGGATTATATAACTTTGCGGTGAGAGGAAAAGCATTATATCCACCGGCCTTTCACCGCATTTTTTCTTTTGTTCTTCAAAATTCTAAAAATAGAGCAAAAGAAAAAATAACGGAAGTGAAAAAAAGGTCATTTTTCGTGTGAACTAATAAATCACATCTAACCGGAGGGCGATATGAGGTCAGGCAAAAGAAAGTCGAATGAGATGAGGGATGTCAAAATCATAAGGAATTTTATCAAACATGCCGAAGGCTCTGCATTGATAGAGGTCGGCGATACCCGTGTAATCTGCACCGCCACTGTTGAAGATTCAGTCCCGCAATTTTTAAGGGGCAAAGGCGAGGGATGGGTAACTGCAGAATACTCCATGATACCCCGCTCCGCAAGGTCGAGGATAGTCAGGGAGGCATCGAGGGGTAAGGTCGGGGGCAGGACACACGAGATACAGAGATTAATCGGCAGGGTGATGAGGTCTGTGGTGGACATGAAATCGCTGGGCGAGAGGACTTTATGGATTGACTGTGATGTGATACAGGCGGATGGGGGGACGAGGACTGCTTCCATTACAGGCGCATGTGTGGCGATGTGCGATGCCTTCCATTTTATGAAAAAGGAGAAAATGATAGAGAGTATTCCCATACGGGATTTTGTAGCAGCTACCAGCGTCGGCATAGTCAATGGAAAACGGCTCCTTGACCTCGATTATGAGGAAGACTCGAGGGCGGATGTCGATATGAATGTGGTGATGACAGGGAACGGTGAATTTGTAGAGGTTCAGGGGACGGCAGAGAGAGTTCCATTTTCAAAAAAGGATATGGATACGCTTATAAAATTAGCGGTAAAGGGAATCAAGGATTTGATAAAGATACAGAAACAGGTTATAGGCAGTAGGTATTAGTCTAAAAAATGCGTTAATAAGACCATGTATCCCTTCCGCTTGCTTCATGGATATATGGTCTTCTCTAAAATGTTCGTGCATTTTGTATGTGTGTATGGATATTGTAATCGCCACAAAAAACAGAGGGAAGATAAAGGAAATAAGAGATGCTTTAAATAGGATTGATATTAAAGTATTATCTCTTGATGAAATAGGGTTACATATTGAAATAGAAGAGGATGGCGGGACATATAGTGAAAATGCAGTTAAGAAGGCGGTAGAGGTGGCAAAGAGGACTGGAAAGACTGCGCTTTCAGATGATTCCGGGTTAGAAATCGACGCATTGGATGGAAGACCCGGCATAAATTCATCCAGATTTGCAGGGGATAATGCGGATGACAGAGAGAGAAACTTAAAAGTTCTTGAGATGATGAAAGATGTCCCTCCCGAAAAGAGAGGGGCGAGATTTAAGTGTGTGATAGCCATCGCAACCCCCACCTTTCCCCCCACCTTTAATAAAGGGGGGGGCATGAGGGGGTTATACACCTGTGAAGGTGTGTGCGAAGGGAAAATAGCGGAAAGTATCAGAGGGGATAAAGGCTTTGGATACGACCCTATTTTTATTGTGCCTGAATATAACAAGACCTTTGGAGAGCTTGGAGCAGAGATAAAAGACAGGATAAGCCACAGGGCAAAGGCATTGGAAAAGGCAAAAGAGATAATATCTAAAATGAGCCGCCTATTTCTGTGAACTATTGAAAACTGTATAACAAATGTCCCATATATGTCATTCCCGTGAAAACGGGAATCCAGATACTTATGCAAAATACTGGATTCCGCATCGAGTGCGGAATGACAAAAATACACAGATATAGGACATTAATATTACAGGTATCAATAAATAGTTCACACTGAAAAATGACCTTTTTTTCACTTCCGTTATTTTTTCTTTTGCTTTAATTTATTGAAATTATTACATTATGGAACAAAAGAAAAATAAAAAGTCGTTCAAAAAAGTCATTTTTCAGTATCAATTAAATAATAGGCATTAATAAGTCTCAAATGAGAAAAACAGTTATCTCCCTGATATTTTTTATTCTACTTCCATTTTCAGCCTACCCGTTTCAAGTAACAAGACATCCATCTCCTGTCCTCTCTCCCTTGCCATCATCTCTCTGGGATACTCATGAGGTGGAGCCGTCGTTTGTTATTAAAGACGGAGACACTTATAAGATGTGGTATACGGCTTATGATGGGAAGACCTATCGGATAGGGTATATGTCGTCAAAAAATGGGGACGATTGGGAGAGGCTCGAAAATCCCGTTCTCGATATTAGCTCAAAGGAGTTTTGGGACAATTTCGGTGTTGCCCATCCTTTTGTCATAAAAGAAGGCTCAAGCTACAAGATGTGGTATACAGGCTCTAATGGCAGGCTGATGGCTATAGGATATGCCACATCCGACGACGGCATAAAATGGGTGAAGCATCCGAGTGTTGTTTTGCAGCCTGAAAGCAGGGAAACATGGGATGGCTATGGTATTTTATATCCCTTTGTAATTAAAGATGGTAAACAATACAAAATGTGGTATTCGGGGTTTGACGGCGAAGCCCATGCAATAGGATATGCTTTTTCAGAGGATGGGATAAAATGGGAGAAGTTTAAAAAGAATCCTGTTTTCAGCCCAAAATCCGGATGGGATGGGATAGAGGTTATTCATCCTTATATATTAAAGACTAAAACAGGATACAGGATGTGGTATTCGGGAAAGGGGGACAAGGCTATATTCGGCGACTCATTCAGGATAGGTGAGGCTGTTTCCTCCGACGGTGTCCACTGGAGAAAAGGCAAGACATCTGTTTTAGACCCTGCAAAAGGCGGGAGTTGGGAAATGGCGGGCGTATATAGACCTGTGATATTACAGAGGCAAGGGGCAAGGGGCAAGGGGCAAGAATTCAATATGTATTATGCAGGATTTAACGGCAGGAGGGTGAGGATTGGTCTTGCTTTTTCTAAAGACGGCAATATCTGGAATAGATACGAAAAAAATCCTGCCGTTGATGTAAGGGAAGGGAAATCATGGGCAAGCTCTTCGGTTTTCAGGGGAACGATTATAAAAGAGGGCGGGATATACAGGATGTGGTTTGCAGGAACGGATGATACAAAAACCCGGATAGGGCATGCAGTATCGAGAGATGGTGTAAATTTCGAGAAGCTTCCAAAGAAGCCTGTTCTCGATGTTTCAATCAAAGGGTGGGATAGTATAGATGCTGCATATCCTTTTGTGTTTAAAGAGGGCGGCATTTATAAAATGTGGTATACAGGCTCAGACGGTTCGAGTCTTAGAATAGGCTACGCCTCATCGAAAGACGGCATTCAGTGGGAAAAATATTCAGGCAATCCTATTCTTGACCTTGGCAAAACAGGCTCATGGGACAACGTGCAGATTGCCTACCCTTCTGTAGTCAGAAATTCTCAGGGATACAGGCTATATTATGCAGGATTCGACGGTAAAAAGATGAGGGTTGGCTTTGCATTTTCACAGGACGGCATTCAGTGGAAAAAATCGAAGAAGAATCCTGTAATGGAAGACAATATAAGCATTTCCTACCCATGGGTTATTAAAGAGAATAATAAATTTAAAATGTGGTATTCGAGGCTTGGAAGCGATTTAAAATATAACATTTTTATGGCTGAGTCCCCTGATGGCATAAAGTGGGAGTCTTTGGATAATCCGCTTATCGAATTTGAAGGCGACTCAAAGGGTCCCTTTGCCTTTAGTGAAGACGGCTCTTATTGGCTCGGATTCGAATCCTTTAACGGCTCTCTTAACCGCATTTATCTTGCCAGTTCGATGGACAGCGAGACGTGGACGGTTTTCGATAAGGCGCTGCTCGATGTTAGCGCCGGTGATGATTGGGAACACCATGCTGTATCGAGCGGGACTATTATGAAAGATGAAGGAATATATAAATTATGGTATTCGGGACATGATAAATATAAATACAGGATAGGCTATGCCGTATCGGAGGATGGTATAAACTGGAAAAGAACGGATGAAAATCCTGTAATGGATACAGGGGCAGCAGGGGGATGGGACAGCGATTGCGCAGCTTATCCTTTCGTTATGAAAGAAGATGGAATTTATAAGATGTGGTATTATGGATTTGGCAAAGATGCGCCGCCAAGCATTGGATATGCCGCATCAAAAGACGGCATATACTGGGAGAGGCATCCCGAGCCTGTTCTTACGCCGGGCAAAGCAGGTATATGGGATTCCTATTTTGTCGGCTACCCGTCTATAATAAAAGAGGGCGATAAATACCTTATGTGGTATGCGGCTGTTGACAATCCTTATGGGCCATGGCGCATAGGATATGCAGAATCCAAAGACGGCATATCATGGGTAAGAAACGATGAGCCTGTCCTCGACACAGGACAATACGGGGAGTGGGATGAGTCCGGGGTTTCCTATCCCAGGGTAATAAAAGAGGGGAACAAGTATATCCTCTGGTATAGCGGAATCAACGGCGGGTCATTAAGAATAGGGATTGCCCTGTCAGGGGACGGCATTCACTGGGAAAAATCCGCCGATAATCCTGTAATAGATATAGGAGACGAGGGAAAATGGGATGAGGTTTGCGCCTTTTCGCCTATGGTATTATTTGAAAATAATAAATATAAGGTGTGGTATACTGGATTCGACCGCAGCAGGATATATAAAATAGGGTATGCAGAGATTGAAAATTTTGATAAAGCAATTATGGCGGGCAGATGAATGAAATTAAAAAGAGATATTACCCCTTCGGTCATCATCTAAAGGAGGTATTCGGCGAGAAGGTATGCAAGGTTACAATCGATGCGGGATTCAATTGTCCCAACAGGGACGGCAAGGTCGGAACCGGGGGATGTATCTACTGTAGCGGGGGCAGTTATTATCTACCCGATTTCTATAAAAACCTTTCGGTAAAAGAACAGTTAATCGCTTCGATTGCAAATATTAAAAACCGGTTTAATGTCAATAAATTCATAGCCTACTTTCAGGCATATTCGAATACCTACGCGGCAGCGGATAATCTTAAGAAGATTTACGATGAGGCTTTGAACGTGGATGGAATCGTGGGGCTTTCGGTAGGCACAAGACCCGATTGCCTTTCTAATAATATCCTTGCCCTCCTCGAGAGATATGCAAAGAACACTTATCTATGGCTTGAAATAGGTCTGCAATCGTCCCACGCCAAAACTCTTAAATTTATAAACAGGGGGCATACATTCGAGCAGTTTGAAAATGCTGTTGAAAGGGCAAAGGACAGGGGATTTAAGATATGCACCCATATTATCATCGGATTGCCTGGAGAGACCTATAAAGATATGATGGAGACGGCAAAAAAAATCGGTAAGATGGGGATAGACGGCGTAAAACTACATCACCTCCAGGTTCTTAAAAATACCCCCCTGGAAAAAATCTACCGGAAAAAAAGAATAAATTTCCTCGACGAGACGAGATATATAAAAATAGTGTGCGATTTTTTGGAGTATCTGCCGGGCAATATAACGATTCAAAGGCTGGTCGGAGATGCCCCGAAGGACATATTGATAGCGCCCCTCTGGCCGTTGAATAAAACGGATATCATTAAGGCAATAGATGCAGAGATGGAGAGGAGAGAAGCATATCAGGGAATAAGAGTATCAAAGAGCAAAGAGTCAGAGAGTCAAAGTAAAAAACTATGATGCTATGATATTTTGACACTCTGATACTCTGACACTATAAAAAATGTTTGAGCTTAACCCGCTCGGAAAGATGCTGATATTTTTCGGCGCTGTCCTTATCCTTATCGGAGGGGCTGTATTGTTAGCAGGAAAAGTTCCGTGGATAGGGAAGCTGCCGGGAGACTTCTTCGTCCAGAAGAAGAATTTCAGCTTCTACTTTCCGCTCACTACTTCGATAATCATAAGCATAATACTTACGCTGATTTTTTCCCTATGGAGCAAGAGATGAAATCGGAAACCTTTGGAACACGAATTACACGAATATGCGAATTACACAAATAATGACTAATTTATTTTGCTTTAGTAATTCGTGCAATTTGTCCATTCGTGCCATTCGTGTTCAAATCTTCGTTCTTTTTTTCTTTGTCTTTCTCATTTCAAATATATCCGAAGGGGCAAACATTGTCAGGGTGGCAATAAAAACCTATCAGAGTGTCGAAATAGAAACAGCAGAGGGGTCAAAAATCTTCGATGCCGCTTATAACCGCTCTTTTATTATTAAATCTCGGCAAATGACTGTAATGCCGTCCAATCCGGGTATAACCATGAATAACAGTGAATTTGGCAGCACCGTAAGAATTATAGCGCCGCCGGATACTCTTATTAAAGTAGATAAAAATAATTATCGCGGAAACATAGAAATAAGGAGAACGGATAAGGACGGTCTGCTGGTGATTAATGAACTCGATGTAGAGGATTATCTTAAGGGCGTTCTAAACGAGGAAATCTCTGCAAAGTGGCATCCCGAATCTCTAAAGGCACAGGCGGTTGTAGCAAGGACTTATGCGCTCTACCAGAAGGAGAAGAGAAAGGTTAACCTATATCATCTGGAGGCTACTACAGCCGATCAGGTATACGGCGGAGCAAGGAGAGAAGACGAACGAACCAATAAGGCAGTAGAAGATACAAGCGGGATTGTTCTAACCTATGACGGCAGGCTGGCAAAGGCATTCTATCACTCTGCGAGCGGGGGGATTACGGAAGATGTAGTGAATGTCTGG
This sequence comes from uncultured Nitrospinota bacterium, assembly GCA_964391545.1. Taxonomy (GTDB): domain Bacteria; phylum Nitrospinota; class Nitrospinia; order UBA9942; family UBA9942; genus JACQEW01. Next base: position 6,648 of record CAYMMR010000014.1, read on the forward strand.
GGCGGAGAAGGAGAGAGCTACCTTAAGCCTATAAGATGCGATTTTGATAAGGATGCGCCGAATTATCAATGGGAAGTTGATATGGACAAGGCAGATATAGAAACGGCTCTCTCGAGAAACGGCATAAAAATCGCCGATATTTCAGACATAGAGATTGTTTCCTTTACATCGTCCAAAAGGGTATCGGAGCTTTATATAACGCACAGAAACGGCGTCGAGAAAATAAGCGGGGTGGATTTTAGAAGAATTATTGGATATGATACTATAAAAAGCGTTCTGTTCCGCATCAAAGAAAATGGAGGCAGTTTTTTATTTTACGGCAGGGGATCCGGGCATGGTGTGGGACTATGCCAGTGGGGAGCAAAGGGAATGGCGGAGAAAGGCTATGCCTTTATCGATATTTTGAAATACTATTATCCGGGAATCGAGATAAAGAGAATGAAAAAAATATAGGAGGAGATATGAGTTTACTTGTTGTCGGTTCTGTTGCTTATGATTCTGTTAAAACACCTTTCGGCGTTGCGGAAGATGTCCTCGGCGGCTCCGCCACATATTTTTCCATATCTGCCGGTTATTTTACGGATGTATGCCTGGTGGCGGTTGTAGGAGAGGATTTCAGAAAAGAAGATATTGATTTATTAAAAAAGAAAAACATTGCGATAGAAGGGCTTGAAAAAAGAAAGGGGAAGACCTTCAGGTGGAAAGGCGAATACGGATACGACCTTAATCGGGCGAATACACTCGATACACAGTTAAATGTTTTTGCAGAATTCAATCCCAAAATACCCGAGAGTTATAGGGACTGCGAATATATATTTCTTGCAAATATAGATCCGGATTTGCAGAGGGAGGTTTTGAGCCAGATAAAAAAACCGAAACTTATAGCCTGCGATACAATGAATTTCTGGATAGAGAAAAAACCCGACTCTCTCAAAAAAACTCTTGCAATGGTGGATATAGTAGTCATAAACGAAGGAGAGGCAAGGGAGTTGGCAGGAGAACCTAATCTTGTGAAAGCTGCGCAAAAGATACTATCATGGGGATCTAAAAGGCTTATCGTAAAAAGGGGAGAATACGGCGCCTTGATGTTTTCCGATTCAACTGTCTTCTCTGCTCCAGCCTATCCGCTGGAGTCCGTCTACGACCCGACCGGCGCAGGAGACAGCTTTGCAGGCGGGTTTATGGGGTATATCTCCAATGTAAATAACACCGATGAATCTACACTGCGCCAGGCTATAATCTTCGGAAGCGCTATGGCATCTTTTAATGTCGAAGACTTCAGCCTCAACCGCTTAAAGGACTTGAGTTATAAAGAGATTGAAGAGAGGTTTAAGGAGTTTAAGAGACTTACTCATTTTGATGATTTATAGTTATTTATATTTTGACCCAAAAAATGCATGAAAGACCTTATATCCCTTCCGCTTGCCGCCCAGACAGCCGTCCATGGTTGTCTGAACTGTGGAAATTTTCACTTTTTACCATCCATGGAAAAGTGAAAATGCGGTGTAAGTCCGGTGGATATAATGCTTTTCCTCTCACCGCAAAGTTTTATAATCCACCGGGACAGTCACTACAGGGACATAAGGTCTTATCTAAATCATTCGTGCATTATTTGGGATGAACATATAATTACTTATTCCCAAAAAGAACAAATCATTGCCGGCAACGACCGGTTAAAAACAAATACAGTCCTGCAAATGCGTGATGCGGTGGTGGACTTTAAGACGGTATGAGCAATAAGTTAAAGCCTCAATTTTCGGATATTATCCTGTATACCTCGCCGGAAGGGGATATTCGTGTTGAGGTATTTTTCGGAGACGAAACCTTCTGGCTTACAATTAATAAAATGGCCGATCTGTTTGGCACTTCCAAACAGAATATAAGTTATCATCTCCAAAACATATATAAGGAGAAAGAATTGGATACAGAAGCAACTGTCAAAGAAATTTTGACAGTTCAAGATGAAAGTGGCAGGAAGATTTCCCGCAAACTGGAATACTATAATTTGGACGCCATTATAGCCGTTGGCTACAGGGTAAACAGTCATCAGGCTACAAAATTCCGCATCTGGGCGACAAAGACGCTGAAAGAGTTTATCGTCAAGGGTTTTGTCCTGGATGATGAACGGCTAAAACAGGGAAAGCGTTTTGGAAAGGATTACTTTGACGAACTCCTTGAACGCATACGGGAGATAAGGGCAAGCGAACGACGTTTCTATCAGAAAATCACCGACATATATCAGCAGTGCAGCATTGATTATGACACGGACGCCGAGATAACCCTAACCTTTTTTAAAACCGTTCGGATTTTGGGATGCAACTTTTAAAAGTCTGTGGAAGTCTGCGTCTGTCTGCTGTAGCCCAAGCAGAGTTGATTATTTTTTTCGATTTATTAAGGTCAGGAGGAAGATTATGGACAAAAACCATGAGCAATATGAAGAAGATTTAGAAACTATCGGGATGAAGTTCGAGGAGGGAGAGGTTACTTCGGAGATACTCAAAAAGGCAGGAATAAATATCGGCGAGATGAAAGAAAAAGGGGTTATTGTCGTTAATCCCGATGGAATCGTAAACTTTACAAAGCAGGGGCAGGATGAATTTAATTCGCTGATAAGGAGACACAGGCTCGCAGAGAGACTGATGAGCGATGTGCTGCATTTAGGACATGACTCAATGGAAAAGCATGCCTGCGAATTCGAGCATATATTAAGCTCCGATATTACGGAAAGCATCTGCATCCTGCTGGGGCATCCTACTACATGCCCCCATGGGAAGACGATACCGCCGGGAGATTGCTGCAGCGAGAGGAGAAGAAAATTGGAGCCTTTAATACTGCCTCTCGACAACCTCGATTCCGGAGAGAGAGGTAAAATTCTCTACATCTCCACCAGAGACCATCATCGTCTGGATAAGCTTACGGCTATGGGATTGATGCCTGGAACGGTTGTAAAGGTTCATCAGAGGCAGCCTGCTATTGTAATCCTCTTCGATGAAACAACCCTATCCATGGACTCGGATATTGCGAGAGAGATATATGTGAGGAAGATGAAATAAAGATGCAAGATACAAGATGCAGGATGCAGGTTAAAAACTTGGGACTTGCAACTTGAAACTTTATGCACATAAAGACCGGTCAGATTTATGCGCTTTAT
>CAYMMR010000014.1:9898-21676 GCA_964391545.1 uncultured Nitrospinota bacterium
ACTTGCAACTTGAAACTTTATGCACATAAAGACCGGTCAGATTTATGCGCTTTATGCCTTCGATACAGGTTATGAGATAGACCTCCAAAAGATAAGCCAGATATTCAAAACCGAGCTTGCAAGAAAACTCATAAAAAAGAAGACAGCTCCTACCTATATTCAATATCAAACCCCCCCGCTGACAATTCCTTTGGGAGAATATTCCTTCAAGCTTGTAGATACGCCCATGAAGGCCGAGGTAACCGCAAAGGTATTCGATTTCGGGGCAATAAGTATTTCCTATAGAATGCCCTTTTCATGCTATTTAAGCGAATTGGACAGATACAGCGCCGCCCTCCTCTATGATGTCAATTTAGGCATCGAGGCAAAAAGGTTTTTAGATGATCTCTTTTTTAAAATAAGACCCGCAATCAAAAAACCTAATATAAGCGAAATAGTAGAAGATTACTTTATATTCCAGATAACCGAATTCGAGAGGGAGATTACCGCAAGAGACCTGCGTAAAGATTATAATAGAGATATTGCAAGGGCGCTGCGCTTCGAGTCCGGGGATATAAGCGAAAACGAGATAAACGAATCCCTTAAAAATCCGGTCTCCTACTATGAGAACGATATGGTGATTACGGACTGGAATGCCGCCTTTATATATGACAGGGATTACGAAGATACCATAGATGTGCTCGAGTTTACCAATGTCGAGTTGGTGGAATTAAGATTTAATGACAGCCTTCTCGATAAGCGGCTGATAGAGCTTTACGACAAGATATACGAATCCAGGCGATACTTTACATATCTATTTAATCCTTATGATAGAACTATCCGCACCATTTCGGAGCTAAAAGTCGAGGTGTCGGTTCTCTTCGAAAGAATTGATAACACAATAAAGCTTATAGGCGACATATATCTGGCAAAGGTGTATAATCTTACATCGGAAAGATTTCATTTCGACAAATGGGAAAATGGCATCGAAAAAAAACTTGCTGCCATAGAAAGCATATATGTTATTCTTAATAACCGTCTTGCTACTATAAGGGCCGAAACATTGGAAACTGTCATAATTATTCTGATACTGGTGGAAATAATACTCGGTTTGACAAGAGGGTAAAAAAGTGTCAAAGTATCAAAGCGTCAGAGTATCAGAGTATAAAGGCTTTGACACTCAGACACTTTAATGGGGGGGTATATAATGTCGGGTCATTCGAAATGGGCATCTATAAAGCATAAGAAAGGCGCCCTCGATGCAAAGAGAGGGAAGATATTTACAAAAATAATAAAAGAGATTTCCGTAGCTGCAAGACTTGGGGGCGGAGATCAGGAAGGGAACCCGAGACTCAGGACAGCCGTTGCTGCAGCAAAGGCAGAGAATATGCCCAAGGATAACATCGAAAGGGCAATTAAAAAAGGGACAGGGGAATTGGAGGGTGTCAATTATGAAGAGATAAGCTATGAGGGATACGGTCCAGCCGGTGTAGCCGTTATACTGAATGTCCTCACCGATAATAAAAACAGGACAGTAGCGGAAATAAGGTCGTTGTTTTCAAAAAACGGAGGAAATCTCGGAGAGGCCGGCTGTGTGAGCTGGATGTTTCAAAAAAAAGGGCAGATTTTAGTCGCTGCAAAAGCCGTAGATGAAGAAAGGCTTATGACGATTGTCTTAGATGCAGGCGCTGAAGATATGAAAACAGGCGAAGATGAATTTGAAATAATAACTACGCCCGATAATTTTGAAAAGGTCAAAAAGGCTGTTGATGATAATAAGATACCGGCGACATTTGCAGAGGTAACCATGGTGCCTCAGAGTTATATAAAACTGACAGGGCAGAAGGCGCATCAGATGCTCCATCTTATGGAGGCGCTGGAAGACCATGACGATGTCCAGAAGGTCTATGCAAACTTCGACATACCGGAAGATGAGTTGAAAAGTTTATAAAGTAGAAAGTTATAAAGCAGTAAAAACTTTATAAACTTTAAGAACCTTATAACTTGATAAGCTATTTTTATGAGAGTATTAGGTATTGACCCGGGAAGTTCGATAACAGGCTATGGAATTATTGACGAAATAGATGGCCAATTGACATCGGTTATATGGGGCGGCATAAAAACATCGAGCCGCGCCTCGTTTCCGCAAAGGCTTAAAACCATCCATGACAACCTCGCTGAAATAATAAAGAGATATTCGCCTGATGTTGCAGCAATCGAAAATCTCTTTTTTGCCGAGAATGCCAAAAGCGCCTTAAAGCTCGGACAGGTAAGGGGGGCGGCTATATTGGCAGCGGCTAACTCTAAAGTGGAGGTTGCGGAATATACCCCCTTGGAGATAAAACAGGCTGTAGCAGGTTACGGCAGGGCGGACAAGGGACAGATTCAAGACATGGTAGCCGTGCTTTTAAATCTTAACGAGGCCCCGCATCCTCTCGATGCCTCGGATGCCCTGGCAATAGCAATATGCCATATAAATACATCTGCATTTAAGTTAAAGGCTTCCGTAAAATAACGCTGTCTATAAGCCTCATCCCCTTGTCTCCTCTTTTAATCTTTGTGCAATCTTTTCGGCTATCTCCATGGATTTTATGTGATATAGATTGTTTTTTATTTCCTTTCGGTATTTGGCTACAAGTTTCTTTCGTATGCTGCTTTTATTTATTGGATGGTTATTCATAATAAGCCCGTTTTTTTTATGCCGCTTTATTTCATAATCGGCTTTTTTAAAAAATAACTTAATACCAATAATCGCAAGATGAAAGTAAAAACTGGGAATTTCTAAATTTGATATTGTTTTTATAAAATTAATAGTAAATTTTATAAATTTAGCTTGACACCTGCAAAACGATTATGTTAAAGTCTCGTCAAAAATCATCCGAAATATCATAAGCATATCATTACACATTTAAAGTTTGTCCGGAGAGCGAAATGCGGAATAGCAATAATGTAAAAAAATTCAGAGAATCGAAATTGATCAGCAAGGCGGAACTGGCAAGAAAAACAGGGTTATCTTTCCAGACTATAGACAGAATAGAGAGGGGATACCCTTGCAGATTGGATACAAAGAGAAAAATAATCCTGGCGCTCGGTTTAGAATTCGGCGACAGGAAAAGGGTATTTAAGGATTGAGAAAATTATAAAAACTTGACAGGATTAACAGGATTATTTTTTGAATATTTTTTATCCAGTTTTATCCTGTATATCCTGTCTAAAATTAAGTTTTTGTTCTCTGGTGGTAAATTATGTTCGGCACAAAAGATGTAGTAGGACTGGATATAGGAAGCAATTCCATAAAATTAGTCCGGCTTAAAAAAGGAAAGAAGGGTTATAACCTGCTTAATTTCGGGATTATGCCGCTGCCTTCGGAAACCGTAGTTGACGGCGTAATAGAAAAACCGGAGGTGGTAATTACCGCAATAAAGAATCTTTTTAAAATGGAAAAGATTAAGGGCAGGGAAGTGGTTACTGCAATAGCAGGGCAGGAGATCGTAATAAAAAAAATAAATGTTCCTAAGATGACGGAGGATGAGTTGGCGGAGTCTATCAGGGCGGAGGCAGAGCAGTATCTTCCCTTCGATATAGACGAGGTAAATGTAGATTTTCAGATTATAAAGGAGACGACGCCGGAAAAAAAAGAAACCGAGACGGAAGAGGAAGGCGCCCCAAAAATCAATATGGATGTCCTGCTTGTAGCCGTCAGGAAGGAGCAGATAGAGGCAAGAAACAGGCCGATTATGGATGCAGGACTCAGGGTTGTTATTCTCGATCTGGATGTATTCGCCGTAGAGAACAGCTATGAATATAATTACGGCACTGCACAGGGGGAGGTGCTTGCGCTTGTAAATATGGGCGCTTCCTTTACCAATGTGAATATACTTGTTGACGGCATTACCGAATTTACAAAAGACCTTTCCGGCGGCGGCAATAGGATAAATCATGAGATACAGAAAAGTTTTAATGTTGACTATGAGGCTGCAGAAAAACTCAAGATGGGGGTCGGGTTAAACGGAGTATCCGAAAAGGATGTGGCAAATACGATTACTTCCGTTCTCGGCGAAATATCCCACGAGATAAACAAGATGTTTCATGACTTTATAAAGTCCACCGAAAAGAATATAAACAGGGTTGTTCTTAGCGGCGGATGCGCAAGGATTTCCGGAATAGAAAAAATCCTGACGGAAAATTTCGACATCCCGGCAGAAATAATCGACCCTTATAAAAACATAAAGATAAACCCGAAGGTATTCGATCCCGAATATATACATAATATGGCGCCGGTAGCAGCGATAGCAGTCGGACTTGCAATGAGAAGGCTCGGAGATAAAGCAAAAAAATAGTCCGTATAGCCCATGATAAAAATAAATCTTGTATTTGACAGGAAGGCGATAGAGAGAACAAGGATTCAACAGGAGATGGCTCTGGCTCTGGTTCTTGTGTTTATAACCATAGGCATGAGCGGTTTTCTATGGTATTCGCAGAATAGTAAAATAGGGGAGATTAATAAAAATATAAGCGATTCAAAGGCAAAACTTGAAAAGCTTAAGGCAGTTATAAATAAAATTGCGGATAAAGAGAAAAAAAAGAAACGGCTTGAAGACATCATAAAGGCAATAGGGGATTTGAAAGGTGTGCAGAGGGGGCCTGCCAGAATCTTCGATGAGATAAATATAATACTCCCTTCCGAGATATGGGTTACCTCTCTTTCGGAAAGCGGCGGGCAGATAAAGATAGAGGGTTATTCTTTTTCGAATCCCGGTATAGCTGCCTTTATGGAAAATATTAAAGCCTCGAGATATTTTCTGGATGCGGAGCTTGTCGAGATTCAACAAGAGACAAAAGAGGATGAAAAGGTTAAAAAATTTACCTTGAATACTACTATCAATTTATCCCCTAAAGAAAAAATAATGGCAAGAAGGCTGGCAGATGGATCTGCCATAGGAAGCGCTGGCATGAGCGGGGGCAGGGGATTATATGGCAGCGGCGGTCCGGGCGGTATATTCTCCCAAGACAGTATAAATGCCTATGGACGTCAGCTTGCGGAGGATTTGAAATCATCGCCTCGAAATCCAGTTGTCGAGACATTTAAGCATGGTCAATTTCCAGGTCAGAAAGGAATGCCGGCTCCAAATATCGAAGATGCAATGAAGAGGGCGGACAGATTGAAGGCGGAAGCCGACCAGAAAAAAAGAAATATCGAGGAAAAGGTAAGACAAATGGAAGAGGGATACTAATAGAGTGTCCCTAAAGTTCCTTTACTGTCATTCCGCACTCGATGCGGAATCCAGTCTTTGATTTTACTGGATTCCCGCTTTCGCGGGAATGACAAACTATGGTAAAGCTATTTATGGGACTATCCACTAATTATGGAGCAGTTAAAAAAGATTTTAGAAAAGATGCCCCTCGATAAGATCGCAGGCTTTCCCTCTTATCAAAGGTGGATCGTTATAGGCGTTATTCAGATTCTTATCTTTACCGGTTATTATTTTTTGAGCTATAGCGGAAAAACAGGGGAAATTACAAAATTGAACGGAGAATTGTCTTCGCTGCAGCAGGAGGTGGCAAAAAACGAGAAGGTTGCAAAAAGGCTGCCCGAGCTTGAAAAGGAGATAGAAAAACTGGATACAGAACTGTCGGTTGCAAAATCGCAGTTGCCGGAGGAAAAAGAGATACCGTCTCTCCTGACGAATATTTCGAACCTTGCAATGCAGTCGGGACTCGATATTCTTACTTTTAAACCCGGGTCCGAAAGCACGAAAGATTTTTATGCCGAAGTGCCCGTTCAGATTAAAATCAACGGCAGCTTTCATAATACCCTCGAGTTCTTCGATAAAGTGAGCAAGATGCCGAGAATCGTCACTGTTTCAAATGTAAAGATAGGCGGCGTAAAGGAAGATAAAGGGAGAACTTTTATCGATATGGAGTGCGCAGCCACCACGTTCAGGTATATCGAGAAAACTATAGAGGCTAAGGCGGAAAAGAAAGATGGAAAGAAAGGGGAGAAAAAAGAGGAGAAGAAGGGGGAGAAAAAATGAGGTCTAACCAATTCGCTTTCGCTTTTTTTAATCAGTGAAAGTATGCGGCAAAAAAAGGTGTTTCAGGATGAAAAAATTTTTTTTAAACAGCCTTGTTTATGCTATCATTTTTACAAATATCTTTTCTGCCGGATGTAAAGGGGTTATCAACGAAGTCTTTAGGGCTATCGGCAGAGAGGCAGGAGAGAAGGTTTCGGAGAAAATTTTTGCCGCCTCTCCTAAAAAGCCTTCCGAATCCGACTGGAAAAGATACCAGCTTGGCAGTTCCGACCTTTATCTGGATTGTCCGGGACCGCTTGTGCCTATGGAGGTTCCGCTGCCTTATGAAGCCCGGCTGATGTATGAAAAAATCGAAAGCTACGGCTACAGCAGAGGCGGAAATTTTGAATTATTGGGTGCTGCAGGCGTGCTGAGGGGTATTTATAGAACCGACATCGATATGGCATATAATGGCGCAGTTACAAATATGTCGGGAACCAAGGGGGTGTCCGAATTTAAGCATGTAAAAAAATCGGCCATTGTATCCGGAAGAGAAGGATTATCGATAACAGCAACTTTAAAGTTATACGGGGTGCCGGGCGCGGCAAAAGGCATTCTTACCGTGGAGGGACAAAAGATATGGATGATTTTGATGGTGTATCAGGCAAGCGATGTTCATGAATCGACTGCGCAAAGGGTAATTGACTCTGTAAGCATAGGCGCTATTTCGGCTTCGGCAGGGGATGATGCAGGCGAGGATGAAGTAAGGGGCGAAGATAAGTATGTTTATGCGCGGGCAGATAAGAGGGACCCTTTCAGATCCCTTATACTCGGCAAGAAAGAGCAGTTGAAGCTCGAAGAAGAAAAAAAGAAGATTGAAGAAAAAAAAGAGGAGGAAAGATTTCAAAAAGAAATAGAAAAGATACCCTTTACTCCATTGCAGGAGTTCGATCTCTCTTCTATCAAGGTAGTTGCGATAATATGGGGAGATATAGGCAGTTATGCGCTGATCGAAGCGCCGGACGGCAAGGGTTATACTATAAAAAAAGGGATATATATAGGGAAAAGCAGGGGCATAGTAAAAGATATTACCAGGGAGTCGCTTATAATCGAAGAGAAATATATGGATGTGGATAAGAAAATAAAGACAAAAACCGTTGAATTAAAATTAAAAAAGGAGGAGTAAGGCAGATGCAAGAAGTTAGAAACCAGAAGTCGGAAGCCGGAAGCCAGAAGTCGGAAGCCAGAAGTCAGAAGCCAGAAGCCAGAAGTCAGAAGTCAGAAGTCGGAAGTCTATTTGCTTTCTGTCTTCTGTCTTCTGTTTTCTGTCTTCTGTTTTTCGGGTGTGCTGCTCCGAAAAAAGCAGCCGCTCCGCTGCCTACTGCAAAGCAGGTCGAACCGAAGCCTGCCCAGACCAAAATCGAAGAGGAGGCAAAAAAGCCTTTACTTACTAAAATATATGCGGAGCCACTTATAGATAAGGTTAATGTCAATATTGAAACAACTGCCCCCCTCCAATACACAGCCTTTAAACTGAACGATCCTTTAAGATTCGTCCTCGATTTATCCAATATGGAGATGGGCGAAGTAAAGGGCCCGATTCAAGTCGAAAAAGGGGCGGTCGGGACAATCACATTGCAATATTTTCAGCAGAGCAATACTTCGAGGGTCGAGATAGGGCTGAACACTCCTGTCTCTCATGAAATATTAAAACCTTCTGCCAACAAACTTATAGTCTCACTTAAAAATCCCGAAGAGAAAAAATCTTCGAGGGCGGAAGCGATGATTGCCGTAAACGATGTATCCGTCCAGAAGCTCGATGGCAATAAGACAAGAATAGCCGTAAAAACGGATGGGGGGGAGCCAAGATTTACCTTAATAAAAAGAGACGATCTGAAAAGGCTTTCTATAGAGATAGAAAATGCAACAATATCTCCAGAGGGGCAAAAGGCATTTGATACATCGCAAATATCCGCCTTTGTGAAAAAGGTAAGCTCGTTTCAGCATAAAAACGAGCCCATGCCTATAGTCAGGGTAGTGGCAGAACTTACCGAGCTTTCTTCTTATAATATATCGCACGAAGGATCTCGGATAATACTCGATATAGAGCCGCCGGGGACTGCCTTGAAAGGCGAAATGAAGACAGACGCAGCAGGCGTGGCTACAGGGGAACTCAAAGAGGCGGCTGTAAATGCGCTTGTAAGCGAGAAAAAATATGAGGGCAAGAAGATATCCCTCGACTTTCAAAATGCGGATATAATTAACATCCTCAGACTGATAGCGGATGTCAGCAACTTGAATGTAATAACCTCGGAGGATGTGCAGGGAAAGGTTACCATGAGGTTAATCGATATTCCATGGGATCAGGCGCTGGATGTCATATTAAAGACAAATAAGCTCGATATGGTAAGGGAAGGAAATATTATAAGAATTGCGCCTGCCGCAAAAGTAGCAGAGGAGCGAAAGGCATTTATGGACGCAAAGAAGGCGCTTGTAGAGAGCAAGGTGGTTGAAGAAGAGGTGGAAGAGCTTGTAAATGAAATTTTCTCTGTAAGCTATTCGACGGCAGAGGATTTGAAGGGAAACCTCGAAAAGATAAAGAGCAAGAGGGGTGATATTAGCATAGATGCCAGAACCAATACCATTATAGTAAAGGATATAAAGAAAAAGATAGCAGATATGAAGTCTCTTATCGAAAAGCTCGATAAGAGGACGCCTCAGGTGCTTATAGAGGCAAGGATAGTGGAGGTCAACAGAAATTTCTCGAAAGAATTGGGAATAGAGTGGGGCGGGAAATCCAACTTTACCACCGATGCCAATTTCCCGAACACAGTCGGCATTTCTGGAAGCTCTGCCAGTATTACAGGAAGCTCTGCTATCAATACAGGCGCAGTTGTGCTTCCTGCCGGAGCTACAATAGGAAGCGGGGGCGCTATAAGCGTTTCTCTCGGGAATTTAACGAACATGCTCGACCTCCGTTTATCGGCATTAGAGGCTACGGGAAAGGCAAGGATACTTTCCACTCCGAAGATAACTGCAATGGATAACAAACAGGCTGTAATCGAGAGCGGCAGGATTATACCCTATCCGACCACATCTTCGGCCGGCACTAAGATTGAATTTGCCGATGCAACGATAAGCCTTACAGTAACACCGAGGATAACGCCCGATAACCATATATCCATGAAGATATCGGCTACAAAAAACGAGGCGGATTTTGCAAATCAGGTTCAGGGGGTGCCGAGCATAATTAAGAAAAGGGCAGATACAGAGGTATTGATAAGGAATGGAGACACGACTGTTATAGGGGGGCTTTATAAAACGACAAATACGGAAAACATAGCAGGGGTCCCATGGTTTATGAGAATACCTATAATAGGATGGATGTTTAAAAAGAAGACCGATAAAGACGATGGGGAGGAACTTTTGATATTTATCACACCCAGGGTAGTAGGGACATGAAACAGTGATTAGTGAATGCCTTATACTGCTGACCATTGACCACTGACCACCGACCACTAAAGATATGGAGGTTGTAACTGTAGAGCTTAAGGACAGGAGTTATTCTATTTACATAGAAAGGGATTTGCTTAAGGGAATCGGAAATAGAATAAAAAGCTTAATACCAGATAAAAAAATAGTTGTCATTACAAATCCGAGGATAAACAGCCTTTACGGCAATATTTTAAAAGATACTTTAAAAAGCGCAGGATTCGATGCCTATTTTGTAGATATACCGGACGGCGAGGAATATAAGACAGTAGAGACCGCCGTTAAAATTTATGACCGCCTGATAGAGATAAAAATGGAGAGGGAATCGCCTCTGATCGCTCTCGGCGGCGGAGTGATAGGCGATATAACAGGATTTGTCGCAGCTACATATTTAAGAGGGGTGCCGTATATACAGGTCCCTACGACATTACTGGCGCAGGTAGACAGCAGTATCGGCGGAAAGACGGCGGTAAATCACCCTAAGGGGAAAAATCTTATAGGTGTATTTTACCAGCCAAAGGCCGTATATATCGATATAGAGACTCTTAAAACTCTGCCAAAAGAGGAGATTTTATGCGGCGTGTCGGAGATTATAAAATACGGTATTATAAAAGACAGCGATTTCTTTGAGTTTTTGGAAGATAATATAGAAAGATTGATTAATCTCGATGAAGATGCGCTGATATATTCGATAAAGAGAGCCTGTGAGATAAAGGCGGATGTAGTATCGAGAGATGAAAAAGAGTCTGGTTTAAGGGCAATATTAAATTTCGGTCATACCATAGGACATGCAGTCGAGTCGCTTACAGGTTATAAAAAATATAAACATGGCGAGGCAGTTGCCATCGGCATGGTGTATGCCTCAAGATTATCTTTGGAAAAGGGATTATGCAGCGATGAAGATTATACAAGGGTGGTCAATCTAATCGAAGCTTCGGGTTTGCCCACAGCAATACATGGATTAAATGCGGATGAAATAATAAATTCTCTATACCTTGACAAAAAAGTAAAGGGGGAAAAAATAAGATTCGTGCTGATAAAAGCCATAGGCTCTTCTGGAATTTACGATGATATATCTCACGAATTGATAAAAAAGGTCTTGTTAAACTAATTTATGGAGAAGGTTATGAAGGTAAAAACAGCGATGTTACTGATTTTTTTGATTGCGGTTTCAGTCGCAGGAATAAGCTGCGGCTCGAGCAAGGCAGATAAGATTACCGGTCCCAGCACTTCGGGCGCGCCGTGGTATGGAGGCAACGCCTTAGATATGTGGAGCGACAAAGGTAAAATCGCCATAGGAGACGGTGTTATTATAACAGTAAAGATTTATAATACGGATGGCTCTCCTATTAGCGGAGATCTTGGCAATTATCAGTGTGATACTACAGGGACAGATACAGTAATAAATGTGAACTACTCTATAAAGGGACAGAATTTAGCCACTCCTTCAGGTTCTCTATCGGCAACCATAAAGGGCTCGGCCTCGGGCAAATGCACGGAACAGTGGAGTGCCTATTATCTTACCTTTACTTTTAGCGGCGAAATAAAGGGGACTGCTGCAATTACTGCCACCCGCTTTGAGATGCAAAAGACCATTTATGTGGATATAGAGAGTTTAGCATAGTAATTCCGTATTTTTAAATCACCCCATGAAATCGAATAAACACATTGCGGTATTTATGGATAGGGATGGGACTGTCAGCGAAGAGGTGGGATATTTGAGGATTATAGACCACCTTAAACTTATAGAAGGCTCTGCCGATGCAGTCAGGCTTTTGAATAAAAAGGGATTAAAGACAGCAATCGTTACAAATCAATCGGGTGTGGCAAGGGGGTATTTCACTGAAGAATATATACATAAAGCTCACAAAAGACTTAAAACACTCCTTTCGGAATATGATGCCTTTTTAGATGGGATTTATTATTGCCCACACCATACCGAGGTCGGCGACGAAAAATATAGAAAAAACTGCAATTGCAGGAAGCCAAACCCGGGTATGATAGAAGCTGCGGCAGATGAAATGAATATAGATATAAAAAAATCTTATGTAGTTGGCGATAAAGTAAGCGATGTGCAATTGGCTCACAATGTTGGGGCAAAGGGGATTCTGGTTCTTACCGGCTATGGAAAAGGCGAGTTTCAGTATTTTAATAATAATGGAAATAAAAAACCCGACTATATTGCAGATAACCTGTATGATGCGGTCAAATGGATTTTGAGGGATATAAAGAGAAGATAAATTGAAAAAACCTTATTTCTCACTTCCGTTAATTTTTCTTTTGCCCAATTTTA
>CAYMMR010000015.1:0-15416 GCA_964391545.1 uncultured Nitrospinota bacterium
CCCCAACCCCCTTTATTAAGGGGGAATATTGTAATTTGCTGAATAGTTACAATTTCTTATAAATCAAATAAAATAGATACAAAAATAACAATATTTGATAACATAAGTGCAATTTTAGTGTATAATGGCACTAAAAAATAGAGGTATTTCAGATGAAGGCTGCAGATTTGATAATAAAATATCTGGAACAGATGGGAGTCAAATATATCTTCGGCATCCCCGGCGGCGTATTGGAGCCTCTGTATGATGCCATAAGCAAGAGCAAGAAAATACAATTCATCCTTGCCAAACATGAAGAAGGCGCAGCCTTCATGGCAGACGGGTATTCGAGGGCAAGCAAACGATTGGGCGTCTGCTGCGCAACTACGGGACCCGGCTCCACAAATCTTATTACTGGCATTGCATCGTCTTTTGCAGATTCGATTCCCGTCCTCGCAATTACCGCTCAGGTGCCTACAAGCCGTTTTGGAAAGGGCGCGCTTCAGGAATCAACTTATAACGGGATAAACATCGTAGATATATTCCGTCATATCACAAAGCTCAGCGCAATGGTTATGACATCCGAAAAAACAGGAGAAATGATAAGACAGGCTCTGAGGTTTGCATTAAGCGGGAGGAGGGGCCCCGTTCATCTCAATATTCCTATGGATGTAATGAGGGCGGATGTAGATGAGGAGATAATTCCGCCCGATAAATTCATACCCCATACGCTTCATTTTGACAGATACAGCGTAAAGATGGCTGCGAATCTACTGCTCAATGCAAAGAGACCGGCTGTTCTTCTCGGCAACGGCTCGCTGATTTCCGGCGCAGTGGACGAGGTTATTAAATTCGCCGAGATACTCTCCATCCCGGTTGCCACCACACCAAAGGCAAAGGGGGCTTTCCCCGAAGACCATGAACTGTCATTAGGGGTATTCGGATTGGGAGGGTCGCCGCAGGCGGAAAAATACTTATTGGGTCAGGGGTCAGGGGTCAGGGGTCAAGGAGAAAATTCTTCTTGTCCCTTGCCCCTTGCCCCTTGCCCCTTACCGAAGGTGGATGTCCTCCTGGCAGTAGGGACGAGCTTTAATGAATGGGGAACGAATGTATGGGACAAGAGGCTCATACCGGGAAAGGCAATGATACAGGTTGATATAGACCCTTACGAATTCGGGAAAAACTATCCCTTCGAGGTGGATTTGATAGGCGATGCAAAGATAATTATACGGGAGATGATTTACGAGCTGCAGAGGCAGATTAAAAAACTCCCTAATATTAAGCAAGAAAATTTAGAGGAGAGACGAAAATCTTCGGCAGAGAGGCTCTGTAATTTTAAAAATCATATCGAGCGGCATCTCGATAAAGATAAGACAGAATCCGAAGCGGTTCCGATAAAACCCCAGAGATTGATAAAAGACCTGCGGGACAGCCTTCCGGCAGATACCATCTTTTTTACGGATATTGGAAATAATCTTGTATGGGCGCTGCACTACCTCGATATTTATAAACCATATACATTCTTTGCAGGCCTCGGCTTCGCCTCGATGGGATTAGGAACTGCCTCTGCAATAGGCGCAAAATTTGCGGCACCTGACAGACCTGTGGTGGCTATAGTCGGAGACGGCGGTTTTCTTATGAACGGGATGGAGGTTGCAGCGGCAGTCAATTACAATAAACAGGTTATATGGGTTGTGGAAAACAATTCGGAACTCGGGATGGTTTCCCATTCAAGAAGGCTTTTATCCATCCCCTATAATACAGGCGCAGAATTCAGGCAGGTGGACTTTGTGAAAATTGCCGAAGGATTGGGCGCCAGAGGGATAAGGGTTACAAAGCCTGGGGAGATTAATAAAGATATGATGAACGGAATAATTAAATCTGGCATGCCTACTGTGATAGATGTTATAATCGACCCCGCAGAGGCGCCTCCACTCGGTTCGAGAATAGATGCTATAAAGGGGTCTTATTTTTAGAGCTACAAAGCCAAAAAATATGAGCAATAATCCGTCTAAAATCTTCGATATATACATGGCTCATTTCGCCACAAGCATAGCAACCATCGCCATCACGGAGTTTGACCTTTTTTCGAACCTTTCGGAGACCCCCGCTTCAATATCGGAGATGGCAAATAAGCTAAAAATCACAGACAGAGCGGCAGAGGCTATGCTGAACGGATGCACATCCCTCGGCCTTTTGAAGAAAAGTGGAGATAAATATTTTACTACTGCCCTATCCGAGGAGTTTCTGGTAAAGGGGAAGCCCTTTTACATAGGGGATATTTTCGAATTAAACAGGGGAGATACTTACGGCAAATTGAGGAAGGCTGTTTTAACCGGCAGGCAGCAGATATATGGAAACGAAGATGTATGGAGCAAACACAGGCTCGATGAAAAAAAGGTCGCCTTTTTTACAAATGCCATGCACGGCTTAAGCATTATTCCAGGGGATGCCCTTGCCGATGCCTTTGACTTTTCTCTCTGTCATACAATCCTCGATGTCGGCGGGGGATCGGGCGCTATCCCTATAACAGTGGTCTTAAGACATCCACACCTAAGCGCAATCATTTTCGATATACAGCCTGTCTGTCATGTTGCCGAAGAATTCATAAATAAAAACGGTCTTAAAGGGAGGGTTATTACAAATTCTGGAAATATGTTCGAAGACCCTTTCCCCAAAGGCGCGGATGTAATAGTCCTATCGAATATCCTCCACGACTGGAATGACGAGCGGTGCAATAAACTAATAGAAAAATCCTATCAATATCTGCCGGAGGGCGGCTCGATTATCATCCATGAGGCGCTCTTAAACGATGAGAAAACGGAACCATTGTTTCCTGCCCTTATGTCTCTCAGCATGCTCCTCTGGACAGAGGGCAGACAATTATCGGGCGAAGAAATTTCAGGAATGCTGAAAAGCGCCGGATTTAAAGAGATTGATATAAAACCGACAGCCTGTTACTACAGCATTGTAACTGGAAGAAAGACCTGATAAGCCACAGGACACAGATGTTACAGAGAAAGACAAAAAAAGACACTGAAAGACACAGATAAATTATGATTAACACAGAAATAAAGAACCATAAAAATCATAAATAATCAGTATGAATCTGTGTCAAGAAAGATTAGTTTTTTTCTCTGTGTTCTCTGTGAAAGTCTGTAGCAAATTTTAATTTAAGTTATGCTTTCGATAATAATAGAAAAACTATCAAAAGGGGAATCGCCGGGTGATATTATCAGGGATACGGAAAAGAAGATTGACTCTATCAAAGACCCAAAATACCGCACATGGGTCGAGATGGAAATCTTAAAATTCGATACCCTCTTTAACACCGCACACCCCGAAAAATATCAGTCTGACGAAGGGGCGCAGAAGATTATAAGCAATATTCGTCCCGGGGATAAGAGATTGTCCGATACCATGATTGTCCTACCTGAAATCATGGAATTGAAAAATAAAATATTAAGAAAGTATCTCAAAGAATATGGAGAAGGCTCCGGGATTGGCGGAAAGATAGAAATAAGCTATCCCGAGAATATCTTTGTAGGCAGAAATGTAGGGATAGGCAGGAACTGCTATCTTCAGGCAGGCGTTGACAGCAGGATTGTAATAGGCGATAACTGTCTTATCGGCTCAGGGGTAATTTTTGTGGGTATGGGAAATACAACGGATATTGACAGACCTATTTCGGAACAGCCGTTGACAACAGGGGATATTATAATCGAAAAAGGGGTGTGGATAGGTTCAGGGGCTGTTCTATTAGGCGGGATTAATGTAGGCGAAGGTGCGGTTATCGCTGCAGGCGCAATAGTAACAAAAAATGTTCCTATTAACGCCGTTGTTGGCGGCGTCCCTGCTAAGGTTATAAAGATGAGATCCCCCTCACCTTAATCCTCTCCCCTTTGGGGAGAGGAGATATTTTTTGTTGCTTCCTCTCCCTTTTGGGGAGAGGGTCAGGGTGAGGGGGGGCATTTTCAAATAAAATAGATACAAAAATAACAATATATAGTAACAAATTCACGATGTTAATGTATAATAAGCCGTTATGAAAGTCCTTTTAATAAACTCAAATCTGCTTAAACCTCCAATAACTCCGTTAGGTCTCGCCTGCCTATCGTCTGCAGTAAGGAATGCAGGACATGATGTTACTGTCCTCGATTTAAACTTTTCCGAAAATATAAGAAATGATATTTCAAAGACCATCTCGGGTTTTTCCCCTGATGTAATCGGCATCTCCATCAGGAATATTGATAACGTAACCATGCTTCACAGCCTATATTTTATTCCCGCCATTAAAGAGATTATAGGATTTTGTAAGGAATTTGCGAATGTCCCCATTATTCTCGGCGGACCCGGTTTTTCTATGATGCCTGTGGAGATTTTAAAAGAGCTGGATGTCCCTTACGGTATTGTAGGAGAAGGCGAGTCTGCCTTCCCAAATATGCTGAGCTTCTTAAATAATGGAGGTGAAATCTCTAAAGTAAGCGGTTTAGTATATAAGAGCGGGGATAGGTTTGTAAAAAACAGGCTCAGAAATATGTCTTTAAAAGAATTAAACAGCATCCCACTGCCGGATAGAGGGCTTCTCGACAACAAGAGGTATCTGAATGACGGCGGTATGGGAAATATACAGACCAAAAGGGGGTGCGACAGGAGGTGCATATACTGCACATACCCTATAATCGAGGGGAGGAAGCTTCGTTTCAGGCATCCGAAAAATGTCGCAGATGAATTGGAAATCCTTATTAAAAGAATAGGTATTGACTATCTCCATTTCAGTGACAGCACATTCAATATCCCGAACGAGCATGCAATAGCCGTGTGTAAGGAGATGCTTAAAAGAGGCATCAGGGTAAAATGGACGCCCTATATGAGCCCCTATCAACCTTCGGATGAATTATTTTCACTCGTTAAGGAGACAGGGTGCGATGGGATTGTATTTGGCGCAGACTCAGTATCCGAAACAATGCTTGGCAATCTCGAAAAAGAGTTTTCTGTGAGCGATATAAATATGGCTTCCCTGCTTTGCAAAGAACTGGATATACCATTCAGTCTTAACCTTCTTTTTGGCGGACCCGGAGAAACAAAGGAAACTGTAATGGAAACACTCGATAACCTCGACAGGATGAAGCCGATAGCCGTCGGAGCAATGGTAGGAATCAGGTGTTTCCCTCAAACAAAATTATACAAGATAGCTCTTCAACAGAAGTTTTATAAAAAGGATGAAAATCTTTTAAAACCGCTGTATTATGTATCTCCTACTATTGATAAGGACTGGCTTGTCCATACCATTCAGCAATATGCCAATAGTCATGAGAATTTTTTCATCCCGACAAGCAAGAAGGGTTTGCATACCGATAATTTAATCGTTGAGATATTCAGGGACGGCATAAGGGGTCCATTCTGGGAGATATATAAGGAATTCAAAAAAAGAACTGCCAATAGGGGCAACAAAAATTTAAAAAATTAGATTGCTTCATCGCTTACGCTCCTCGCAATGACACTTCTACTTTGTGCGTCATTGCGAGCCCCTTCGCTTTTGTCATTGCGAGGCAAAGCCGAAGCAATCTCGTTTCATAGCTCAGGGCAGGCTACAGCGAAGCAATCTTAGGACTTATACATGAACTTATTTGTTGTTTTTGGGTAATATTTTTGTTAATTTATTGAAGTAAAGGAGGGTGTTAAAATGTTTAAAACAATAGAAGGTATATATGAGGATGGAAATATAACATTGCAAGAGAAACCTAAATTGAAAAAGTCAAGAGTAGCCGTTACATTTCTGGAAGAAAATAATGTAGCAAAGATTGTTACATCTATTCCTATGGTTTTTAAAAATCCTGTTAGATTATCTCATATAAAAAAGTTTAGCAGGGAAGATTTACATGAAAGATAGAATATTCCTTTGTTGCCGAAGTAAGATATAAGTTTTAGATAAATAGGAAAAAAAGAAGTTAAAATCAAAAATTTCAGGAGGAACGGTTTATGAAAAAAAACATTAAATACATCATATATAAAGAAGATAAATTCTATGTCTCACAATGTTTGAATGTTGATGTATCAAGCTTTGGCAAGACGATAGAAGAAGCAGCAGCAAATCTCAAAGAAGCTCTTGAATTATATTTTGAAGATCATGATAGAGAAGATTTTATCAGGGTAGAGGAAATAATGATAGGGGAAAGCATTGTAAATGCCTAAATTATACTCCTCCAATTTTATCATAAGAATTTTAAAACAAAGGGGTTTTCAATTTGTTTCCCAAAAGGGCAGCCACCAAAAATTTAAGAAAGATAAAATGGTTGTAATTGTCCCGGCTCCTAAAAAGGAGATTCCTATGGGAACTTTTAAATCTATCTTAAAACAATCAGGATTAAAAAAAGAAGATTTTGAAGGATAAGCTATTTATGACTGCGGCCGATTTATGTTTTTTGTAAACATTTAACACAATATTTAGAGGATATATGAAAAAAATATGGATTCCCCTGAACTTGATTCAGGGTCACCACAAGCTTTTTGCCTTTGTATTGCTCCTCGTTCCCATGCTCAGCGTGGGAATGGGAAACATCCCTGTCCACGCCCATGAAAAGATAGCTGAATTCCCCTTCCCTGCCGCAGAAGAGGCTCTTTTCTGGGGCGAGGAGGAGAAAATTATCTCTGCCACGAAATATATAAAGAGATCGAGGGAAGCGCCTGCAATTGCGAAGGATTTAGTTCCAAAGCAATCTCAATAAAGGCACAACGAAGGATTAAGGAAATGGCCGCTATAAATTAAGGAGGATGATATAGTATGAGCACAGTTGCCAAAGAAATTCAGCATACTTATATTACGATTGATAAAAAAATAAGAGGAGGGGAGCCGGTTATTTCGGGAACGGGAATTCGAGTTCTGGATATAGCTATTAGATATGAAATCATGGGAATGACGCCTGAAGATATAACAATTGCACTTCCTCATCTTAATCTCTCACAAGTCCATGATGCGCTTTCATATTATTATGACCATAAAAATGAGATTGACAGCAGATGGAGGGCGGCAATCAAAAATGTTGAAGGTCTAAAAAAAATCCAATCATCCATTGCGGAGAAAAAGATTGGCAAAATTAAAGATATATACAGATGAAAATGTTGATATCAGGGTTTCAGAAGGTTTAAATCGCCGGGGCATAAAGGCATTTTCTGCTATAGAAGATGGGATGGTTGGTGTTGCCGATATGGAACATTTTAAATATGCCCTGACAACGCAATCGGTTATTTTTACGCATGACCATCATTTCCTTGAGATTGCAAAGAAATTAACAGGAGAGGGTAAGAATCACTGGGGAGTAATCTTCGTAGAAATGAACAAATTAAGCGTTGGTGAATGTATTAGAAGATTGGCATTTTATGCTGAGGTTTTATCGGCAGAGGAAATGAAAAATCAAATAGAATTTTTGTAAATTTAATTTTTAAGGAGGAAATATGAAAAAAATGTTTTTCGCATTATTGCTCTCGTTCCCATGCTCAGCGTGGGAACGGGAACTTATGGAGGATAATGAATGGCTAAGATAAGCTTAGAGATACCATCGGATGTCATGGAATCTATAAAATTGCCAAGGAGAGAGGTTATCGGCAGATTGAAGCAAGAACTGGCGGTCAAGCTTTATGAAAAGGGTGTCCTATCTTTTGGTAAAGCAAGAAAACTTGCAGAGATGACCAAGTGGGATTTTCAGCAGCTCCTTGGAAGGGAGAAGGTAGCCCGACATTACGATATAGAAGAATTTGAGAAAGATATAAAAACTCTGGAGAAACTCAGTTGATTGTTATTGCCGACTCTTCCATATTAATAGCCCTTTCAGCAATAGGCGAGTTAGACTTACTCAGGCATAGATTCGGAGAGATTATAGTCCCCGATGCAGTATGGAAAGAAACCGTAGACGATGCCTCTGAATATCCTGGAGCTGTAAATATAAGGGCATCCTCATGGATAAAGGTTAAAGCTATTCAAGACAGTCCTTTGAAGGATATGCTTCAAAGAGAACTTGATATTGGAGAGGCAGAGGTGCTTGAATTGGCTATAGATTTAAAAGCAGATGTAGTCTTGCTCGACGAAAAAGAGGCAAGAGAGGTGGCAGAAAGATTAGGTCTTAAACCTTTGGGTGTCATAGGTATTCTTTTCTGGGCTAAAAAGAAAGGGCTTATTAAAAATCTGAAAGCAACGTTAGATGAACTTAAAACAAAGGTATCCTTCTGGATAAGTCCTGATTTGTATACAAAGATTTTAAAAGAGGCTGGAGAGAGAGAATAGAAATTAATTTTTTAGAAAAGGAGGGAATATGGGAAAGATATTTCTTTTATTAATATTATCAGTTTTTGTAGGGCAAGGCTTCAGCCTTGCTTATGCACAGGAAATGCCGAAAGTAGCGGAATTGCCTTTTGCTTCAGAAGAGGCACTGTTCTGGGGCGAGGAGGAGAGGATTATCTCTGCCACGAAATATATAAAGCGTTTGAGAGAAGCCCCTGCAATTGCCACAGTCATAACATCGGAGCAGATACGAAATATGGGAGCAAGGAATCTGCTTAGGGTATTTAAGATAGAAACTTATTGGTGAGGAAAGGAGGTCTATGATGCTTAATCGCCAGGATATAGATACCATTGAAGATATGATTAAGGGACTACCTCCCGAATTTCGGCAGGAGGTATTTGATTTTGTAGAGTTTTTAAAGGAAAAGAAAATTCGTAGAAGACAGAAAAAACTTCGTATGACCTGGGCAGGTGCACTCAAGGAGTTTCGTGAACAATTCACATCTCTGGAGCTTCAAAAGAAGGCGATTGAATGGTGGGGTGATTAATGTTTCTTATAGATACAAATGTCTGGCTGGAACTCCTTTTAGAACGGGAAAAAGCAGGTGATGTTCGCCGGTTTTTACAGGAAAAGGATGCCTCTGAACTTTTTATTACCGAGTTTTCCCTCTATTCTATTGGTGTCATCCTGTTTCGATTAAAAAATGAATTTATCTTTGAAGATTTTTTATCGGACACTATTGAGGATTCTGGAGTATCGAGGATTATTCTTACCGGCAACGACCTCAAAAGAGCTATTGAAATTCGGCAGGGATTTCATCTGGATTTCGATGATGCTTATCAATATACATCGGCAGAAAAATACAATTTAACCATTGTTAGCTTTGACAGGGATTTTGATAATACTGAATTAGGAAGGAAAACTCCATTAGAAGTGTTGTAGTAAGAGTTGATAATTTTTTATAATAAGGAGGGTTTTTATGAGAAAAATATGGATTCCCTTTGCTAACCACAAGCTTTTTGCCTTTGTATTGCTCCTCGTTCCCATGCTCTGCGTGGGAACGGGAATCCCTGTCCATGCACAGGAAAAGATAGCTGAATTCCCATTCCCTGCGGCAGAAGAGGCACTGTTCTGGGGCGAGGAGGAGAGGATTATCTCTGCCACGAAATATATAAAGCGTTTGAGAGAAGCCCCTGCAATTGCCACAGTCATAACATCGGAGCAGATACGAAATATGGGAGCAAGGAATCTGTTAGATGTATTAGAGACTGTGCCGGGGATTGGGGTTTCGATAGTTACAGGTTATGGCAAGTATGGTATAGAGTCGCGTGGTATTAAGAGTATCGATACGGAAAAGATTTTAATAATGATAGATGGACACAGAGTCAACGAGACTTTGAGCGGCGGCGGGACATGGATATTCGATGACACGATGGTAGAGAACATAAAGAGGGTTGAGGTCATAAGAGGTCCAGGCTCTGCCCTTCACGGCGCAAATGCCTTTGTGGCTGTTATAAATATCATAACTAAAGATTCGGGAGATATTGACGGCATTGATGCAAGAGTTGGAGGGGGAAGCTTCAGCACACAGCATTACAATTTAATGCTTGGAAAGGAATATTCAAAATTCAAAATAGCAGGGACATTTGATTATTTAGATACAAAAGGCGCCAGATTAAATGTTGATAGTGATAGGATTAGAAAAAGCGGACAGACAGAGGACTGGAAAAAGCGATATGACCTCGGTTTTAAAATGTCCTATGGGGATATCTCCTTTAACGGAAGATATGCAAATAAGGAGAGGGGGGCATATATAGGGGTGGTGAATGCACTGAACGATGAAAGCAAAATAGAGACAAGTCATCTCTTTGGCGAGCTTATCTATAAGCATTCGATTAAAGAAGATTTACATCTTCGGTTAAAAGGCTATTACGATAATTATTATTGGAAGGCAAACTGGGAGGCATTTCCAGAGGGTGTGCTTCCTACTTTTCCCGATGGAATGATTGGCATACCGGATGCAAAGAATAGGACTTATGGCTCTGAATTACAACTCGATTACTCTCTATGGGATAAAAATACAGTAACAGCAGGAGTGCTTTATGAGGACATAAAGCAATATGATGTAAGAACCACTGCTAATTTTAATTCCAATACGAATGCCCCATTAGGCTCGCTTCAGGATGTTACATCTTGGTTAAACTGGAATCAGAATAAGGATAGGACGATAACTGCTTTATATATTCAGGATGTATGGAAATTTACATCCGATATTGAAGGGACTTTTGGAATAAGATACGACCGATACAGTGACTTTGGGGACACTGTTAATCCGAGATTGGGTCTGGTCTGGAATTTCATTGAAAGGGCGAATCTCAAACTCCTGTATGGTTCTGCATTCAGGTCGCCCAATTTTAAAGAGCTTTACAATGCGAATAATCCTACCCAAACAGGTAATCCCGATACAAAACCTGAAAAGATAAAAACCTATGAGGCGGCGATTGAATATCAGTTTACCAAGAACCATTCTCTTGCAGTAACATATTTTGATAGCGAGATAGAGGACATTATTGATATTGAAAATACGAAATTCAAAAATCTCGGCAGGACTAAAGTGAATGGAATAGAGACGGAATTGAAGGCAAAATATGGAAATTCTTCTTACGGATATATCAATTATACCTATCAATATCCATGGGATGTGAGCGCTGCAAAAAGGCTGCACGATGTGGCAACCCATAAGGGGAATATTGGTTTTAATATGGGATTGAATGAATATCTAAATGCCAATGCAAATCTTCTTGTAGTGGGAGCACGACCAAGAAAAAGCACGGACACACGGGGAGAATTATCAGGTTATGAAGTCCTTGACCTTACCCTGATAGGAAATTTCTACAGGGATTTAGAAATAAGGGGTTCAGTATACAATCTCTTAGATAAGAGATACACAGACCCTGAAAATACAGGACAGGTCAAGAACGACTTTCCACGGGAGGGCATAAGTTTTATTGCTGAGGCGAGGTATAAGTTTTAGGTTATGTTAATACAGGATACACTTGAAAGGTCTGCAAGGCTTTTTCCCGAAAAAGAGGGGTTGGTATTTAATGGATTACGGCTCACCTACCGGCAGTTGCATAATAGGGTATTGCGACTGTCAATAGCTTTAGTGAAATTGGGGGTAAAAAAAGGGGATAGAGTTGCATCCCTGATGGATAATACTCATCATTATCTTGAATTTTTCTTTGCCTCCTTCAAAATAGGGGCAACGGCAGTTCCTATAAATCATCGTTTGTCTGTCTCGGAGATTGAATTTATATTAAAGGATTCGGGTGCTTCTGCTCTATTCATTTCAGAGAATTTTTTAGCCACTGTTGAAGATATAAAGAGCAGGAATGAAGGGATAAAGCATTTTATATTTACAGGAATGGATAAACCATCATGGGCTTTAGAATATGAAGAAATTCTTCGCTCCGCTCAGAATGACACTTTGTATCAGTTTGCTTCGCCGGAGCCTGCCCTGAGCAGTGAAACAAGATTGCTTCGCTATGCTCGCAATGACAAGAGCGAAGGGGCTCGTAATGACAGAGGGGTTGATGAAAATGATACTACTGTGATTCTTTACACCAGTGGAACTACAGGAAACCCAAAAGGGGTAATGCTGACTCATAGAAATCTCCTATCCACCACAACCTCGCTTCTGTTTTCTTACCCCTTCTTTCCGCAGGACAGATATTGCAATCAAGGGCCGCTCTTTCATATTGGCTCGATAATAAGCATGCTGGCTGCTACTGTTTCCGGGGCAACACATATATTTATGGATAATGCTAAACCGGAGGCAACACTGGAGGACATCGAGAGAGAAAAGGTTACAATGATAATGATGGCTCCAACCATGCTGCACCGGTTAACCGCCCATCCGGATATAAAACACAGAAACCTAAATACTCTAAGATTGATTGGATATGGAGGCGCTCCAATGCCTGTAACGGTTTTAGATAGGGCCCGGCAATATTTTAAATGCGATTTCCTTGGCAGTTACGGAACGACAGAGACCTCCGGTTATCTGACTATTCTAACCCCCGATGACCATAATAAAGAGAATCTTCTGACCTCATGCGGAAGGGAGGTATATGGAATAAATTTAAAGGTAATTGATGAAAATGGCGAAGATGTCAAGTATGGCGAAATAGGAGAGATAATTGTTAAGACAGACGGTATAATGAAAGGATACTTGAATAAGCCCGATGAAACCGCCAAGGTTATTAAAAATGGCTGGTTTCATACCGGAGATATGGCAAAGAGAGATGAAGAAGGTTATATATATATTGTAGATAGAAAAAAAGATATGATTATCACAGGAGGAGAGAATGTATATTCCACCGAAGTGGAAAATATACTTCTAACATACAAAGGCATAGAAGAGTCCGCTGTCATTGGAATACCCGACGAAGAATGGGGAGAGGTTGTAACTGCCGTTGTAGTGCCTGCAAATGGCAGCCATTTAAACGAGGATGGAATCATCGAATATTGCAAAAAAAGATTAACCCATTATAAGTGTCCTAAAAGGGTTATATTTAAAGAAACCCTCCCAAAAAGCAGTGCAGGGAAAATACTAAAAAGAGAATTGAAAGCTGCTTCGATTGGTGTAAGATGAGAAAGGCTGTCATTGTTGGAACAGGCTCTTATATCCCCGAAGATGTCAGGAGAAATGAGTTCTTTGATAATTTAAGATTAAAATCGGTTGATGATGCCTACTTTAACTATACAGGTGCAGAGGAAAGAAGAATTGCCCCACCTCACATGAAATCATCCGATATGGAATATGAGGCTGGGAAAAGGGCAATCGAATCGGCAGGGATTAAACCCGAAGACATTGACATGATTATTGTCAGTTCACTTATACCCGATGAGATTCAGCCTCAGAATGCAGTCCTTATCCAGCATAAATTGGGTGCAAAAAGAGCAGGCACAATCAATCTCGATACTGCCTGTTCAAGCTTCATAAATGGATTGATTGTAGCAAACTCGCTTGTTGCCAATGACACATGCAATACTATACTGGTAATTTCTGCTGCAATAACCACAAGGACATTGGATTATACAGATACCACCTGCACAATGTTTGGAGACGGCGCAGGGGCAGCGGTATTAAAGCCTGTCAAGTCTGAAGGGAGTGGGCTGATAGCCAGCGATTTTTTCAGCGACGGCAGTTTCTATTATACAATGGGCAGAAAATTAAAAAAACCGAGGGGATATGAAGGAATAAAAAACTATATCGAGCAGCTGCCTGAAAAGGTTATGTTTTATGTTGATAAAGAAAAGAAATATGAAGAGTTAAAGGATGCTGCTAAAAATAAGCCTATTGAAAATGCTAAAAATGCCTTAAATAAGGCAGGACTTGCCTCCGCAGATATTAACCATCTGTTCTTGCATCAGCCTCATAGAATGCTTATTGATTACTGGCGTGAAGGTATCGGTGTTCCAAAGGAAAAGACTTATGATACCCTCAAGAAATATGGTAATATCTCCAATGCCTCTATTCCTGTAACATTAGATGAGGTTGTGAGAAGCGGAAAGATAAAAAGAGATGACATTGTAGTCTTCTGCTCACAGGGGCTTGGATTCAATTTTGCAACGGCGATATTCAGATGGGAATAAGAGCGGCTCGGGAAAGATTTTGAAGAAGGTTTTGAGGGAGAGGTATTGGTATGTAGTTTATGTTTGAGGCAAGTTACTGGTTTTAAATTTAAAGGGAGGATTTATGAGTTATGCACTAAAGGTATATGAAGTATTTAAGGATGATGAAGTAAGGGCAAAGGTTCTAGCAGAGGCATTTCAGGAATTGGAAAACAGGTATCCACATATAGAAAATCTTGTAACAGTTCAACATCTTGAGAATGAGAGTTTAAAACTTCAGAAGGAGATAGAGAAAGTAAAACTTGATGTAGAACAGGTAAGGGTTGAGCTTAAAGAAGGGGAGTTGAGGCTGACAAAAGAGATTATGGAATCGAAGCAGAGTATATTGAGATGGTTGTTTGGATTCTGGGTAACACAGGCAACATTTGTGATTGGTGTTATCTGGGTGCTATTAAAGGTTCAATAATCAAGATGAAAAGGGCTGCTATCTGGTATAGAATTTATAGTCGAGGCGAGCTACGGATTTTAAGATGTTAATTTAAAATATATTTCACAGTGTATAAAATTGAAATTATTCCAATTGCAGAGAAAAAGATAAAGAAACGAGGGATTGATAGAGAATTAATAGAGAATACCATCATTAATCCTGACCAATTGGTAAGTGGTTATGGAGGGAGAAAGGTTGCACAGAAGAAGCTTCTCATAAATAAGAAAGAATATCTTTTAAGGGTTGTCTTTGAAAAAAAGGATAGAATTTTTATTGTGATAACGGCTTACCTTACCTCACAGATTGGTCGTTACTGGAAGGAGGATAGATGAAAATAGAATATGACCCAAAATATGACCTGCTTAACATCGAGTTTATCGCTGAAGAACCGATATCTGATTCTGTTGAGCTTGACGGTATAGTGGTTGATTATTCAAAAGATGGCAGGATTGTGGCTATAGAGGTAATCGATGCAGGGAAGAGAACCACAAAAAACCCTCTTGATTTAATTGATTTCTCTATAATTAGAGAAAGGGTATTGGTTTAGCAATTCCGATATATTCCAATGAAAAGGGCTGCTATTGTTGGGACAGGCTCATATCTGTCAGAAAACTGCACATCCCGATATTCTTGAGACAGCAGCGATCGGCGCGCCTGACGAAAAATGGGGGGAGGCGGTGAAGGCGGTAATTGTCAGCAGAAACGGAAAGAGATTAAGCGGGGAGGAAATAATAATATTTTACAAGGAAAGACTGTCCGGCTATAAATGCCCCAAGTCTGTGGATTTCGTTGAGAGCCTGCCAAAGAGCGGCTCCGGTAAGATTTTGAAGAAGGTTTTGAGGGAAATGACTGTGATATAATTGTCTGGCATGACAAGCGCAATAGATGTTATAACTGGCATTTCAATAAAATAGGACAAAAGAAAAAATAACGGAAGTGAAAAAAAGGTCATTTTTCAGTGTAAACTAATTAATAAATTCTTCGATGCAGATAAGTTGAGTCTGTTTCTAATGGCTATAGAAAAGAAAGGCTGA
>CAYMMR010000015.1:15426-16646 GCA_964391545.1 uncultured Nitrospinota bacterium
CTGAAATGAAAGAGACTTTTTTTAATATAAAATCCGGATTCTTCGCGGAGTTTATCCTGATCGGGAAAAAAACGAGATTCTTCGCTCTGCTCAGAATGACAAGCGAAGAACTCGGAACTACAGCAAAGCTCTCATCTGCGCTTATCTGCGTCCTGTTATTGTTTCTCGCCGTCAATCTTGTAGTGAGCAAAGCTAATCTATCTTCTGCCGCCGAGATTGCGGTTATGAAGAGTAAGGATATAGAGCCGTATAATGCCGCCATCTCCGGTTTCAAAAAAGTTGTTCGGGAGAATGTAAGAGAAGATAATATGGACGGGGATATAAGAAAGGGCATTGCAATCACCGATAAGTTAAGGGCGGAAAAACCGAATCTCGTGGTAAGCCTCGGCGCCGAGGCGTCTTACATAGCAAGCCAGAATATAAAGACCATTCCCGTGGTATTCTCCATGGTAACCAACCCTCCCCGTTACAGCATCGGAGACGGCAATATAACGGGCGTAAGGCTCGATATACCCATGAAGACCCAACTCGGTTTCTACAGGGAAATTCTCCCCGATGTCAGAAAGATAGGGATTATATACAGCGATGAAGGGACAAAAAGGTTTATCGAAGATGCAAGGCATCTATCGGATAAATATGATATGGAAATCGTGTCCATCGCTATTAAGGAGATGAGGGAGCTCCCGCAGGCAGTAGAAAAGATACTGTCGGAATCGGACTCGCTATGGCTGATCTTCGACCCTGTTGTTACATCTTCGCCGAGGATAGTTCAGGAGGTTATTATATTCAAGGCGCTGCAGAAAAAGGTTCCGGTCGTGGGTTTTAATAAGTGGTCGGTTACTGCAGGAGCTCTATATTGTTTATACAGCGAATATGAAGACATAGGGAGACAAACAGGGGAGATGGCAGACAGGATATTGAAGGGCGAAAGCCCATCCTCCATTCCCGTGGAATCGCCGAAGGATATTAAGATTATCTTCAACGACAAGGTGATTAGCAGGGTTGTATCGAGAAGCAGGGTCAATATGCCGGAAAAGGCGTATGTTTGGCAGGGGGAGTGAGGAAGTATCAGAGTGTCATTGCGACTTTTCTTTGTGTGTCATTGCGACTTTTCTTTGTGTGTCATTGCGACTTTTCTTTGTGTGTCATTGCGAGGGGCAAAGCCCCGAAGCAATCTCAATTATGTTAGAAAGGCAATATTACATCTACATAATGACTAA
>CAYMMR010000015.1:16746-21392 GCA_964391545.1 uncultured Nitrospinota bacterium
GACACGCAAAACAGGAGTGTCATTGCGAGGAACGAAGTGACCGAAGCAATCTCAAAAGATAGGATTGCTTCGCCACCAAAGATGGCTCGCAATGACACAGAGAAGAGGCTCGCAATGACACGCAAAACAGGAGTGTCATTGCGAGGAACGAAGTGACCGAAGCAATCTCAAAAGATAGGATTGCTTCGCCACCAAAGATGGCTCGCAATGACACAATAATATGCTAAAGAATCTTCCCCTTAAGCTCAGGATGATGCTTTATTCCACTGTGATGATTATCGCAGTGGTGTCCATACTCGCTACAATCCTGCTTTATTATCACCACAGGCATGTGTGGAACGAGTTTAAATTGAGGGCGGAATCCCTAAGTGCAGGGCTTTCCCATGACCTGCAGCTGCCGTTGATGCTGGAGGATAAAGCATCTATCGAGAGGATGTTAAAAGGGTTTTCGACTATCGAGGATGTCGTTTCGGTCAGCGTCTTAAATAAAGAAAATATTGCCCTCGTTAAACAGGGCAATCCCTTCTCCATACCCGAAAGCTTGAGGCATATGACTAAACACCCCGTAGAGATAGAGTCGGAGGAAAACTTATCCGAACATCTCGAAGGCGGCATTCCCGCGCAGCCCGACATTCCCACGCAGAGCCCTTCGACTTCGCTCAGGACAAGCGTGGGAGCGAGAGGGGGGATGGAAAAGATAGGTCTGGTGGAGATAACCTTCAGCACAAAGAGGATCGGAGATAATCTGGAAAATATGGTCTATGTAGTTATATTTTTCACCATTTTCATCATTATACTGAGGCTTGCCAGCGATTACATATTCACCAGCGGAATTACAAGGCCGATAACAATGCTGATGCAGGGCGCGGAGGCTGTGTCGGACGGCGACCTTTCCCATACTATAGAGATTAAATCCAGCGACGAAGTGGGGAAACTGTCATCCTCCTTTAACAGGATGATTATTGCATTAAAAGACAGGGATGATGAAATAAGATTCCAGCATCAGAAACTGCAGAATAATTATAAGGAATTGGAGGATTCGCACAAGGAACTGGACGAGGCTTATGAGACTCTGGCAGAGACCGCAAAGGAATTGGAAGAGCATAAGACGGAGCTTGAAAATAAGGTAGTCGAGAGGACGAAGGAACTGCACGATGCACATGCAAGGCTTCAGGAATCTTACGAAAGGTTAAAGGAGATAGACAGGCTTAAATCCGAATTTCTGGCGAATATGAGCCATGAGCTTAGAACTCCGCTCAACTCCATCATAGGATTCTCGAAGGTTATCCTTAAAGGCATAGACGGGCCTATAACGGATATTCAAAAGACAGACCTTACCGCCATCCACAACAGCGGCCAGCACCTCCTCACAATTATAAACGACATCCTCGATTTATCGAAAATCGAGTCCGGCAAAATGGAGCTTTTAAAGGAGATGATAGATATAGGCGAGATAGCAGAAGGGGTTATGTCTACTGCCGATGCGCTCGCTATGGGAAAGCCTGTGAAGCTTAACATGGAGCTTGAAGAAAAACTCCCTCTTACCTTCGTAGATAAGACGAGGATAAGGCAGGTAATGCTGAATATGTTAAGCAATGCAATAAAATTTACGGATAAAGGGGAGATACGGCTGAAGGTGAGCAAGATAGGATATGAGCATATAAGGCAGATGGAAAATAATCCCGACGGTTATTGCCCGAAGAGAAGCCCTGTCAGAGAAGGGGATTTTATACTCGTTTCCGTAACCGACACCGGCATCGGCATAAAGAGAGAGGATATGCCTCTGGTCTTCGAGGAGTTCCGGCAGATAGATTCGTCTTCTGCCAGAAGGGAGGGCGGAACCGGACTCGGAATGGCAATAAGCCATAAATTTATTTTGCTGCACGGAGGAGAGATATGGGTTGAAAGCAGGACAGGCAAAGGCTCAACTTTTCATTTTACCGTGCCTGTAAGCAAAGTTCTTGAGCAGACACGGCCTGCAGTGGAGAGGATAATAGCCCCCGTAGACAGGGAGAAAGAGGTTATCATGGTTATTGACGATGAGATAAACTCCATAACCCTTATACGAAGAACTCTGGAGAGGGAGGGTTATGAAGTTGTCGGCATTCAGGACCCGGATGAGGCAATCGAACGTGTCGGAGAAATCAGGCCCAATGCTATTATACTCGATGTAATAATGCCTAAAAGGGATGGATGGGAGATAATACAGGAATTAAAATTAAAGCCCGAGACAAAGGATATACCGGTAATTTTCTGCACGATAGTTGCGGATAAAAAGCTCGGCTTCAGCCTTGGCGCAACGGATTATCTCGTCAAACCGGTGCGCGACGACGACTTGCTCAGGGCTCTCAAGATGCTTAACGGGAGCGTAAAAAATATCTTAGTAATAGACGACACTCCGCAGGATGCAGAACTGGTCGGGAGATTCTTGAAAGGCCACGGTTATACTGTTAGAATAGCACTCGGAGGCAGGGAAGGGATAGGCTATATAAAAAGGCATAAGCCCGAGCTTATAATCGTTGACCTGATGATGCCCGAGGTGGACGGATTCACCGTAATAGAAGAGGCAAAGAGGGACCCTGCAACGAAGAATATACCCATTATTGTAGTATCTGCAAAGGATATTACGGCAGAGGACAGAAAAAGGCTGAACGGCTGCATAGAGGCGCTTATAGGCAAGGGAATGCTGAACGAGGACGAACTTATGCAGGAGATAGTAAAGGCGCTGAAGAAGGTGAGCGGGGAGAGATGAATACAAAAGTTGCAAGTTCATGAATTAGATTCCTCACTTCGTTCGGAATGACACTTCTGCCAACCTGTCATTCCGAGGGAGCAAAGCGACCGAGGAATCTCAACATTGGAATTCCTGTACATTAAAGTAGAAAGTTTAGAAAATAACTTTATGAACTTTATAACTTTATAACCTTTATGAAGACAATCCTTTATATCGAAGACGATGCGGTAAGCAGGACTCTGGTTAGGAGGGTGCTCGAGCCCTGCGGATATAAAATAATAGAGGCATCGAATGCCAGGGAGGGCTTAAAAATGGCAACGGCTTATAAGCCCGACTTAATCCTCATGGATATAAATATGCCGGGCATGAACGGCTATGAGCTGACTACAAAGATGAAGGACACATTTGCCCTGTCTTCGATACCCATAATAGCGCTTACCTCTCTCGCAAGCGAAGGGGAAAGGGAGATGGCGATAATGGCTGGATGCGACGGTTTTATAGCAAAGCCTATAGATGTAGACCGTATCCCCGCCCAAATAGAGGAATATCTCTCCGGCAGAAAGGATGATGTAGCGCCGGACAAAAAATCCCATCACCTGAAGGAATACAGCAAAAGGCTCGTAACAAGGCTGGAGGAGAAGATAGACGAGCTTTCAAAGGCAGAGAAGGAGTGGGAAGATACATTTAACGCCATATCCGATATGGTATCCATACACAACAGCGGGCATACTATTACAAAGGCGAATCTCTCCATCTACAAGAGGCTGAATCTCCCTCCGGATAAGATTATAGGCGAAAAATGCTATACGGTCTTCTATAACCTTACTGCCCCATGCAAGGATTGCCCCTGCGATAAAACAATTAAAAATTTTAAGCCTCATACCGCAGAAAAACAAAACCCCCATCTCAACGGCATATTTCTAATCAACACATATCCCATCTTCGACGAAAAAGGGAAGTTTATAAGCGTGGTGTATGTGGCAATAGATATTACGGAAAGCAAACAGATGGAAGAGCAGGTTCTGCAGATGGAGAAGCTTTCCGAAATTGGAAGGCTTGTCTCGAGCGTTGCCCACGAATTGAATAACCCGCTGACAGGGATAATGGGTTATGCAGAGCATCTGCTTAATCTCGGCGTATCGTCCGAAATCGAAAAGGGACTGAAGATTATATTGAAAGAATCCGACAGGTCTACGAAGATAATCCGCTCGCTCCTGGATTTTTCCCGCAAACACAAACACGAAATGGAAAGTGTCGATTTAAACACCGCCATAGACAGCATCCTTACCCTCAAGGGTTATCAGATGAGGAGCGATAATATAAAAATCGTTAAAGAATTTAAAGAACCCGCTCCTCTGGCAAAGGGAGATTTCCACCAGATTCAGCAGGTTGTATTAAATATAATAAACAACGCCCATTACGCCATGCACCAGCATAATAAAAAAGGCGTGTTCACCATAAGGACATCGGAAAACGACTCATCCGTTTCGTTCTCCTTCGAAGACGATGGCCCCGGCATAAAAAAGGAGGATATGGAAAAGATATTCGAGCCGTTCTTTACTACAAAAGAGGCAGGAAAGGGGACGGGACTGGGGCTTTCTATATGCAAAAAGATAATAACCGAACACGGCGGGACCATAGAGGTGGACAGCAAAGAGGGAAAGGGGAGCATATTTACCATAAAACTGCCAAAACCATAATCTCACCACAAAGACACAAAGGACACAAAGAAAAAGATTGGTAGCGTCCCAAATAAGAGACCTTCCTTCAAGGCTAAAGCCTTGAGTTACGGTAACTCAAACCTTTAGGTTTGACTAATCGGGTTAGGTCTCCTGTTTTCTACGCTGCCAAATTTTTGATTGCAGTCGGTTCTTTGATATTGTTTTTTTGGCAGGCTGGAATTATTTTCTCT
>CAYMMR010000016.1:0-21258 GCA_964391545.1 uncultured Nitrospinota bacterium
GGTGTGAGTTTTTTATTGACAGGCGCATCTTTTTTATGTTAAAAAAATCTTCCCTTTTGTTATTTATAACTTTTTAGAGGAGGAGGTAATCATGAAAGAAAAGGCAGGACCGTTTCTATTTACAACAGTATCTTTTTTGGTTCTTGTGTATTTCTGGTGGATATTGATATATTCGCACGGCGTAGCCGCGCATCATTAAAAAAAGAGGAGGCTGGATTATGAAATCGATAATTTCTTTTTTAGTTGCAGTTGTAATATGCTCTGCGCTGTTCTTATCAGTTGATTTTACGCTTATGAAGACGCAGGGGCTCCAGTTGTTTCCGGAAAATACAGAGACGAAGGCTTCTCATTAAAACTGCAGACATGATAGATGAGATAAAAGCATTTAGACAGGATTAACAAGATTGACAGGATTAATTTTTAAATATTTTATCCTGTTTTATCCTGCATATCCTGTCTAAAATTAAGTCTTTGTCCATTTCCATTTACAATCCTATCATATCACTCATTGCATATTAAATTACCCTGATAAAAATCCTGTTGCTATTTTCTCCAGACGGTATTATTATATGGGGAAAATTTAAGGGGGTAATCTTGGGAAAAGAAAGATTATATGAAAATATTGTAAGGCTCAGGGAATTCCAGTTGAAAATCCTCCAGCAGGTCAGCAGGGTGGCTATATCTCCCTTTGATTTTAACAGGATTCTGGATGACATGATGGACCTGATAATGGAGGTAATACATACGGATGCAGGCTCGATTATCTTGATGAATGAGGATACGGGACTTTTGGAATTCAAGGTTACAAAGGGCGAAAAGGGAGAGGAGATAAAGAGGTATAAATTAAAGCCCGGCGAGGGGATTGCGGGATGGTCGTTTAAAAATAAAAAACCTGTCATTGCAAACGATGTTTTTAAGGACAGCAGGTTCAAGAAATCCATAAGCCGCGAGTTAGGATACAAAACGCATAATATCCTGTGCGTCCCCCTTCTGGCAAAAAATAAAGTAATAGGCGTATTGCAGGTTATTAATAAAGAATTTGATATACCATTTGGCGATGACGACCTAAGAATATTAACTATTCTTGCCAACAACATATCTATCGTAATCGAGAATGCCCGGCTCTTTAATACATCCCTTAAGAAGATTTCGGAGCTTAATACCATATCCGAGGTCAGCAGGAACATAAATTCCATACTCGATTTAGACCCCCTTTTAAAAGTTGTGATGGCAAATGCCACACAGGTTATGAAGGCTGAGGCAAGCTCCGTCCTCCTCCTCGACGAAGATGAAAAGGAGCTCGTTTTCAGGATTGCCCTCGGAGAAAAAGGGGAAAAGGTTAAAAAGATAAAGCTGAAGGTAGGCGAAGGTATCGCAGGATGGGTGGCAAAGACAGGGAAAACGATGATAGTCAATAATGTGAAAAAAGAGCCGAGATTTAATCAAAAAGTGGATAAGAAGACCGGTTTTAAAACCAGGTCAATCCTTTGTGTGCCTCTCTTTTCGAAGGAAAAGATGATAGGTGTGATACAGGTTATTAATAAACATGAAAATCTGCCATTTACAAAAGAGGATGAAGAACTGTTAAATACATTTGCCTGCCATGCTGCAATATCCATAGAGAATGCAAAACTCTACGAGAATATAAGGGAGGAGGAGAGGAAGCGCGGGATATACCAGAGATTCTTTTCGCCGCAGGTGGTGGACGAGGTCATGAGCAAATCAAAGACACTCTCCCTCGGAGGAAGGAGACAAAATGTGACGGTGCTGTTCTCCGACATCAGGGATTTCACAGAGATTACAGAAGCAAAATCTCCGGAGTATATTGTGGAGTTGCTCAACGAATATTTTGCCGAAATGATAGATATTGTGTTTAAGTATGGAGGCACGCTGGATAAATTTATAGGCGACGGGTTGATGGCAATATTCGGAGCGCCGATATATTACAAAGACCACGCAGTAAGAGGTGTAAAGGCATCTCTCGAGATGAAGGAGAGGCTCAAGATAATTAATGAGAGAAACAGGGAAAAGGGATACATAGAAATTTCCGTCGGCATAGGAATAAATACAGGCAGCGTCATAGCAGGCACTATCGGCTCGGAGAAGAGGATGGAGTATACCGTAGTCGGGAACGAGGTGAATATAGCCAGCAGGCTGGAGGGTATAGCCCAGGGCGGACAGATATTGATTACGGAAAATACATACAGAGAGATCAAGGGCTTGAAAGTGGAGATAGACAAGCTTAAACAGATTCAGGTAAGGGGCAAAAGAGGGGCAATGGATATATATCAGGTCAAGTCAATGAAAGGATAAATCCTACCTTTTTCCACCAATCGCTTTTTGGAATTCCTTTAAATCCTTTTCCTTTATTTCACCGCTTTCTTGCAGGACTTCATACGCATCGTCAGGGTCATCCCGTATCGATTCGCAGAGTTCCCTCAAAGATTCTATATATGAATTAACCTTTTCGAGCATAATTGCCTTTATAATAAAAGGGAAGTCTTTGGTTATTTTGCTCAATTTTTCTTCATCCGATTTTAAGTAAAGGTCTATATCGATTTTCAGCATTTCTTCTTTGTTTCCCTGATTAAGACTTTCAGGGACAAGTTTATATTTTAATATCAATGCCAATTCACCAGATAATCTTACAGGGATTCCGGCGCCGGTAGTATAAACATAAGTCCCCTGATATATCCTCTCTCCATCCTTTTTATAGAGCATTTTCAATTCCCCTGTAAGACCGGCATTGTCGTCGAATATATAGTATGAGCCATGGCTTTCAATCCGATATTGAGCGATGCCGAGTTCCGTTAAAATAGTTGATGTAAGGACAGGCCTGTTAAAAAGATAATCGAATAGTTTAACTGTGGTCTCAATCTCCTCATCTCTCCAGTTTAGAAACGCAGTTTTTTCGGTGAGAATATTTTGTAAATTTTCTCTATCTTTTAACGGAATAGTCTTGAGCGGCACTGATAATTTTTTGGGTTCTTTCTCTGAAAATCCTGTAAGGGGCAAAAAAACAATTAATCCGCAGATTACGCAGATTTTTACAGATGACAGTATTACCGTCATTCTGAGCGAAGCGAAGAATCTGACACGAAGTGTCACCCTGAACGAAGTGAAGGGTCTTATGAGTTCCTTCGCTGCGCTCAGGACAAGCCTTCGGGTTTTGCCCTCAGAATGACATTTTTGTGGCAATCTATGAAATCTGTGGTTATATAATATCCTCATACACCCCCTCGAGCTTCTCCACCATAGCTTTATCGCCGTATGATTCGGCTATAATTCTTCCATTATCTCCCATCTTCTTTCTTTTATCTTCAGATTTTAGAAGAGCGATAATCGCATCTGTCAATTCGTCAGGAGATGAGGGCTTTATTATAATACCATTTTCTCCATCCTTTATTAAATCGGGTATTCCGCCTGCCCTCGATGCTATGATCGGCTTTTTAAGAAGCATTGCCTCGATTAGAACCTTTCCCATTCCCTCGTTTAGCGAAGGGAGAACAAAAATATCAAAAACTGACATTACTGCCGGCACATCGTTTCTCCAGCCGGTAAATATCACCGATTCCGATATTCCGAGCAAATTCGCTTCTCTTTTTAAATCAGCCATTAGGGGACCATCTCCAACAATGATAAATTTAATGCTCCTATAGTTCTGAATTCTTTTTAAAATCTTATGGGCTGCCTGAATAAGATATTTATGTCCCTTTACTTCCACCAGTCTTCCAACTGTGCCGACGACTAAACAATCTTCCTTAATATTGAACTCTTTTTTTATCCTTTTTGTATCTTCGGGTGTAATTTCCAGAAACCTTTTTGTCTCAACACCGCTGTGAATTGTTATAAATTTCTGAGAAGAGGCTATCTTAAAAGCGATATGCTCCTGTTTTTCCCTCTCTGTCAGAGTGATAATCCTGTCTGTAATAAAGGCTGTAATCCTCTCTATTATTATAAAGATGCCGGTTTTAAGCCTGCCATAATATCCGTAGAATATATGACCGTGAGGTGTATGGACGATTATAGGGGTTCGGCAGAGCCATGCAGCCCATCTGCCGAGTATGCCTGCCTTTGAGGTATGGGTATGAACAATTTGATACCTGCCATTTTTTATAATAGAGATTAATTTGATAAATGCCTTCAAATCGTTCAAAGGGCTTATTCTCCTCACAAGCTCGGAGATTGTTATTATCTTTACACCGCAATCCGAAGCCTTTTTCAAATCCATTTCATTGGCGCTCCTCTCCTCATAACTCATGACAGATTCAAGAGTGGCGCCCTTGACGAGGGTTACATCATAATTTTCTTTATTAAGTCCGAGGACAGTTAGGAGCGTATTTTCCGCCGACCCTCCCTTGTCCTGCCTTGTGATGATATGGAGAATCTTAATCCTTCCTTTGCCCCCTTTTAAAAAAGGGCGGGTTGGGGGATTTGGCTGAAATGTCTCTTTATACAATATCTCTGCCTGTTTTTTGGGGCCGAATTTTTCAACCACCCTTTTATATCCCGACTCTCCCAGATTAGTTCTCAATTTATCATCCTTCATCAATTTTATAATTGCATTGGAAATCTCCTTTGTATCTGTAGGATTAACCAAAACTCCATTTATACCGTCCTCAACTGCATCTGCAATCCCTCCAGACATTCCGGCAATGACAGGTTTTTTAACTGCATTAGCCTCTAAGTAGACGATTCCAAAACCCTCCACATCCCCTTTCTCTTTAATCTCCCTGCTGACCATGATAAATACATCGCTCATGGCATAATAGTCGGGAAGCCTATCATCCGGGATAAAACCGGCAAAGGTTATAAAATCTCTCACATTAAGACCTTCTGACAGTTTTTCCAATTCGTTTCTATATATTCCATCTCCAACTATAAGATAATGTATATCAGAAATCTCTTTGATAACTTCGGGGAGGGCTTTAATAACATAATCATGTCCCTTCCTCTCAACCAATCTCCCGGTTGTGAGCAAGACCTTCTTACCTTTTAATCCGTATTTTTCCTTTAAAGCATCCGCATCTTTAATATTCTCGAATTTTTTATAATCTACAGGCGGGTTAATAACCTTTATCTTTTCTTCCGATATGCCAAAATCAATCAAAGCCCTTTTTG
The DNA here is from genome assembly GCA_964391545.1 of uncultured Nitrospinota bacterium. Lineage (GTDB taxonomy): Bacteria > Nitrospinota > Nitrospinia > UBA9942 > UBA9942 > JACQEW01. The sequence goes on from CAYMMR010000016.1 coordinate 5,122, forward strand.
TAAAACTGCTGTTGGCAATAGTCAAAGAGGCATTTTTTAAAATCGGATTAAGCAATTTTTTTGTTAAAGATTTAGATTTGAACTCGAGAAAATCAGCGCCGTGAACATAAGGGAAATATGGTATTCCGAAAAGGAGATGACATATATATCCGACAAAACCTCCGGATAGCACCTGCCCGCAATGTATCCTGTCAACTTTTATTTTTGCTCCACTTGCTGCGGATTCAAATAATATAATTTTTGCGGCGTGGAGAAGCAAAAGCAGCGTTTTTAACGATTTAACAAGAAAACCGTTTTGCAGCGGGAGGCTCAAGCGGATAACCTTAAAGGGAAGGTTGGCGTCTATCTCTTTACAGCCTTCGACTTTTGGAGATATAATAATTATCTTATCCGGAGGGAGATTGCTCCACATATCGAATAAAAAACGTGATTGCCCGCCGGGAATTGGCGGAAAATCGCTGGAGATCATAAGGGATTTTATTGTAAGCAATCTCATGTTCAGTGATTTTACTAAAGTCGGAGTTTTTTGGCAAATGACAAAAACAAAAAAATCAAATCGTAAATCGTAAAGTTATTTATGTTCGACGCTATATTAAGTTTTGACAGAAGCCTTTTTCTTATGATTAACAATGGATGGGCGAATCCTTTTAATGATGTCCTATTCGGTGTATTGACACTTCTCGGCTCTGATTATGCAGCGATTCCAGTCGCCGGAATATTTTTATATGCTGTCGATAAGCAAAATTTCAAGAGAAATTTCATTCTCTTGCTATCCGCCCTTCTAATGGGAGGGATTCTTGTCCATCTCCTTAAAGAGATTATTGACAGGCCCCGGCCATTAAGCGATATGGCGGAACTGATTGAGGAGGGGAGTGTCAGTATAAATGTGATATTCGAGCCTCTAAAAGTGGCATCTTTCCCGTCAGGGCATTCACAGACAGTCTTTACAGCAGCCCTTATTTTAGGTTACACTTGTAGAAAATATATCTGGATTTTATTTCTCATTGCATCTCTCTCTGCCATATCCCGAATCTATGTGGGCGCTCATTATCCAATAGATGTAGTGGCAGGCGGGATTATTGGAGTTGCGGTTTCAATTGTCATGCTCTTTATATTTAAAAGGAGAGGCTATCTGTGATTCAAAAGGTAAAGGATTTTTTTAATAAATACAAAGCAGAGATAGGGATTGCAGTCCTGATAATTTATGTGCTTCTGTTAGGGCTGGGAACTATAGGAGAGCTTTTTGATATAGAATGGATTTTGGATTTGCCTATTTTCAGTCCGATGGGAAAATACCGGTGATCAATCTCTATCTCGTATTTTGACCCTCTCCTCTGCCAGTTCCCTCCATTCAGGCAGCCATTTATAGAGCAGAATACCTCCCCATATAATGAAGCTTACAGCCTCTATCAGCAGTGTATAGGGGTATTTCATCTCTATATAGAAGCTGTAAAAGGACTCTGTAATGGAGAATCTACGATGGTCGGAGAGGTCGCCAAGAAGGGGCCAGAACGCTATCGAAAGCGCTATCGAGTCCTGAATCAGATGCAATATGCACCCAGACCAGATTGATAAAAATATTTTTTTGTGCCTCGGCAGGAGATATATCGGAGGCATAAATAAAAAAGCCTGTATTATGGCAGAGTGGGCTATACCCCGACCCGGCAGTTGAAAAAATATATTCAGCGGCTTGTCAATCAAATCCGGCAGATATGCGCCGAATAAAAGCGCATAGAGGTTTAGCTCTATATTATATTTCCTAACGACATTGTGGACGACATAGGTATTGACATAATGTCCTAATATCATATAAAACATAGTATATCAGAGAAAAAAACGGAATGAAAAGGGAAAGTTTGAATACAAAAAAGATTCTTGAGCTTTTGGAAAGGGAGTATAAGGACGCGAAGGTGGCTCTCGTTTTTAAAACCCCTTTGCAGCTTCTTATTGCTACGATTTTATCCGCTCAATGCACGGATGAGAGGGTAAATAAGGTTACAAAATCTCTTTTTAAGAAATATAAAAAAGCAGAGGATTATGCAAATGCCGATTTTAAAGAATTAGAGGAGGACATTCGCCCGACAGGGTTTTATAGAAATAAGGCGAAATCTCTGAAAAACTGCTGTAAAAAAATTATAGAGGATTTTAAGGGAAAGGTTCCCGATACCCTCGATAAGCTTGTTACCTTGCCCGGTGTAGGCAGAAAGACTGCAAACATAGTCCTCGGAAGCGCCTGCGGAAGACAGGCAGTAGCAGTGGATACCCATGTGAACAGGGTATCGAACCGCCTCGGTCTGGCTGATACCGATGACCCGGGTAAAATAGAAGAAGAACTCTGCAAAATAATCCAGAAAGATAAATGGACGGAAGCTACTCACTGGCTTATTCAGCATGGAAGGAGAATCTGTAATGCAAGAAAACCGCTTTGTGAGAGGTGTATCTTGAAGGATTACTGCAAGTTTTACCTGAATAAAGGAAAATTATAAACCGCAAAGATGCAAAGAACGCAGAGGAAAATTAACAGGGATGCACAGGATAAACAAGATGATTTTCTAAATATTTATTTTATCCCTTTTATCCCGTATATCCCTGTCAAAATCTTTTTGTTTTTCCCTTTGCGACCTTTGCGTCTCTGCGGTGAAATTGGTCTTTGTTTACCCAAATAGATTCTTTACCTTTTCAAAAAAGCTCTTGCCCATAGGGTTTACATCCTCGCCGCTGATTCTGGCAAACTCCTCCAACAACTCCTTCTGCCGCGCATTGAGCTTAGTAGGCGTCTCTACAATCACCTTTACCATCTCGTCTCCAATACTAAATCCGTGAATATCCGTTATCCCCTTTCCCTTAAGCCTGAACATCTGATTGGACTGTGTGCCGGCAGGTATCTTCATCCTTGCCTTTCCGGTCAGGGTGGGAACCTCTATATCTGCGCCAAGCGCCGATTGTGTAAAACTAATCGGGATTTCGCATACAATATTATTTCCCTCCCTTGTAAATATTGGATGTTCTCGAACGGATATTACTACGAAGAGGTCGCCCGGAGGGCCGCCCCTGTTGCCCGATTCCCCTTCGCCGCTCAATTTAAGCCTCGTTCCGTTTTCTACACCGGGGGGGATCTTGACCGACAATGTCCTCTCTTTTCTGATTCTTCCGGCTCCGTTACATGAGGGGCAGTAATCCTTTATAATCCTCCCCTCTCCTTTGCATGAACCGCAGGGCTTGCTTATGCTGAAAAATCCCTGCTGAAATTTTACATAACCGCTTCCGCCGCAGGCAGGGCAGGAGACTTCCGATGTCCCGTTTTTGGCGCCGCTCCCATGACATGAGGTGCATTTCTCCATCCGCGGCACCCTTATTTTCATCTCTATTCCAAGGGCTGCTTCTTCAAAGGATATTTCAAGATTATACCTTAAATCCGCTCCTCTCTGAGCCCTTGTCCTGCGGCCTGCCGTCCCGCCGAAAAAATCGCCGAATATATCCTCGACCACATCTCCAAAACCCGTGCCATATCCAAAACCAGTTTCCCTGAACCCTTCGAACCGCTCCCCGCCATGCCCAAACCGGTCATAATGAGACCTCTTTTCCGGGTCTCTTAAAACTTCATAAGCCTCTGTCGCCTCTTTAAACTTTTCCTCCGACCGCTTATCTCCTGAAGGATTCTTGTCAGGGTGGTATTTTAACGCCAGCCTCCGATACGCCTTCTTTATCTCGGTATCGCTGGCATTTCGGTGAACTTCTAATATTTCATAGTAATCTCGTTTCGCCATATATCATTACAAAACTTTAGTAAATATTATTATATAAACGACTCCACTCATCTACAGTAATTCCACGGCTTATTATTTTTTTCTACTTCACGGATCATCATCCGAAGCTGGGGAATGGAGTATTCTTTATTAGAAGGGATCGTCAATCGTTGCCGTTTGTAGACCATAAACTGATGTTTAGCACCGGAGAAGGGACCATCAAAACCAAGTTTTCTCAACTTACCTATGAAATCCCGACGCTTACAGGGCTTCCACTGGCTCACGGGATGGCTCTCTGTTTAAATCAATACCTTCAATTATCGGCAACAGATGTCCAAGTTTTAAGCCAACAAGAATCCAATCTTCAAGCGTAGAATGTAATTCATCTTTGCAATCCTGTAATGTTGCACCAAATGCCACGACTCCTTTACAAGAGGGTATACGACCGGCAAATGTGCCATCCTCAAGCTTATCGTAAACAGCCTGTGCCATAGCCTTTTCAACATACTCGCTAAGAATATAATAGTTTACTAATGGCATTAATTTCATCTCCTATTAGATAACTATTTTAATATAGTCAGTCCCAAAAAGCGATAGTTTTCATCAAAATCAAAGATAACTGGAAATTTCTTCAGGTTTTTCTTCTTTATCTCCCATGGGAATCCGCCGTATTTATTTTTTCCAAATTTCTTTCTGCCTTTATTCATTTTTATGCTTATGAGATGCTGGTCTATATGGCATTCTATATCATCTTCTTTTAACGACACACTCCTCTCAGCTGCAATATTGATTTTATCACCAAAGAGGGCTGATTTATAAGAATTATGGACATCTACATTTACCAATGCCCCGTAAAAATTAATGGTATCATTAACAATCTGTGCTTCCCTCTTATCTTTAAAAGTCTTTTTTGAATTGGGTCTTAACTTCATGCCAATCTTTTTAATGCCTTTCTTATGAAGGAGATAATAGAATTCATCAACACCTTTAATATGACCACATATTTTACATGCCTCTTTTCCATCCTTTATTTTCTTATACCCTTCCCAATGTTTGCACTGGAGTCCCAGAAACTCCCACGCAGTACCGAGCTGTTGATAAATATTGAAAAAGAGCCTTGACTCCTTTTCGCTCATATTTTTACCATTCAGGAAATTCTTACTGACAAAATCCATACTTTTAAACAGACTTTTTAGCTCCTTCTTTATTTGTTCTTTTGTCATGTCCTTAAAAGACTAATAATCAGTATTCTCTCGCTCGATTAATATACTCCTGTGCATCTTCTCCCTTCCATAACCCCTTTCCCAATCCATAAAACTTACTCCAGTCAAGCTCCTTTTCAGTGATACCCCGCCCCTTTTTCAATTGATGAATAATTCTCTCTACTAATTTTAACTGTTCATGGCTTGTAAGCCTTCCTATCTCTTCTTCAATCTTTTTTACTGCCGCCACTTTTCGCATTTTCAATCTCCTATTGAAATTAATTATAACACAAACAACAAAATCCCGATTTCCTTATAAGACATTCAAGCGAAGCGTCATTTTGGGTAATGTTTCGGTTCTTATTCCAGTGCAGCTTTAATCGCACCTGCTTATCAACCCGTAATAGAATTATGAAATTTCAACGAACTTTCAATACCCTATGTTTCATGCATTGAATAAGCACCATGTTAGCGGCAGTACGATTTCAATAAATGTTTTATCTTGTGTTCTAATCCACGCGATTTTATCATGTCAGTTATCTTATTCACTGCGGTGTCTGTATGTCCGCTTGCCTCAAATATTTTAATTGTACTCATAATTATCAATTCAACAAATTTAAAATAATGTTCTGCAAATGAAGTATGGTTATACGCCTGCCACAAATTAACTGCTGGTAAAAATAATTCGCAAAATTTGTTTATTTCTGTTTCTCCATTAGATGGACTATATAGAAATGCTGGCCACAATAATTCATACAGTCCTTTTACCTCTGTTTCCAAAACATATTTTTTTGTATCCATCTGTAATTTGTCATAATATTCTTTTTCAAAAATAATTCTTGGTCCTTTGATTTTACTTTCCAGTCCAACAGCTTTAATTACAGCTTTACCAGCCAAGTTTGCAATTTTTTCCGGTCTGTTTTTTACTATTCCAATTAATTCTATCGGTATTGCTTCACCAAATGCAACGCCACCTCTAAAAAGTGTCGGATACCAATTAGATTCTTTTTCACGACTAACAACTTTTCCATCTGCGCTTATATCAACTTTGGTAGTAGTAACTTTTGTCGGATTACTTTTGTCATCAGGATTTTGATATGCACTTGATGTGAAAGTAAAGCAGTGTAAAATAAAAGCACCAAGTTGTTTTATGAATGAGTCAGGATTGTCAGAAGCAATAAAAACAGAGTCCGAAAAAGGCAAAAAGTATTTAAAACTTTTTACTGAATGATTACTTGCTAATTCTTGTAAAATCGGATTTGAATAAGATTCGGGAGGATGAATAAGGTCATCTGTTATCTTTGTCTCAAGTATTGTCCTATATGTTGTGAACGTCATAAGAGCGTCGTGGGTATTTTCTCTTACACGGTTTGAAAATGCAAGCAAGTCAAAATGCTACTGATTGTTCCATAGTGTGTCGTACCGCCAAATACTTCATATCCACGATTATTGCGTATATACCTCTAATTTGGAAGGATAGATGCAATGCGAATATACCAACTTTGGCTGAAACGTAAGAAATTTATCTCCTGATATTTTTAACCTCTCATCTTCCTCTTTTAGATTTAGACTGTTCAAGGGGCTTTTTACTTTTTCTAAGCTTTGGACTTGTCAGATTTATGGCTTATAACATTGAGCCTCTGGTCATGGCGATTCTGCCTGTTTGGTGATTTACCTTTCTTTTCTCAAGGGCTTTTCAAAACCTTATCGTGATTACCTACTGCCCTTAAGAATATAGTATCTTCAATAATCTCAAAGGTTAATCTATAGCTAATATCAACTCTGGCTTCCCAAATCCCTTCGCTGCCTTTTATCTTTTTGGTGTGTAATGAGGGGTGTCTAAAGTCATTTGCAAGGATTTTTATTTGCCTATCAACTTTCTTTTGAATGCTCTTTGGCAAATCCTGATAACATCTCTTAAACCTATCATAAGCATTTATCTTCATCCTTTAAGCGTTTTGAGCAGATTACTTGCTGTTCCATTACCAATTACTTTACCTCTTTTTTTATCCCTATCTGCTCCTTTTTCCATTTTTTGCCACTTCTTAGTCCAAAAATAAGCCTGGGCAGGGTCAATAGACTCCTTTGCCTTAATAAAACATATAAAATCTAAAACTTCTTTAATCTTATTTGAAGGTAGCTCCTTTATTTCTTTTACAAGCTCTTTTCTATATTGAATAACTGTTGTTTCCATAAAATAATTCTTTATGTCGTCAATGCCTTCGAGCCGCGGGACATGGCGATCCTCCCTGTCCTTGCAATCTCTTTGATGCCGAGGGGTTTGAGCATCTCGATGAAGGCATCAACCTTTTCCTCATCGCCTGTTACCTCTACCGTGTAGGTCTTAGGGCTTACATCAACCACCTTGCCTCTGAATATCTCCGTAATCCGCAATATCTCATCTCTCAATTGAAGCTCTGCGTTTACCTTTATCAACGCCAACTCCCTGTCAACGAATTTTTCTTCGGAGTGGTCAATAACCTTTATTACATCTACGAGCTTATTCAACTGCTTTGTTACCTGCTCCAATACCCTGTCGTCCCCTCTTGTTATGATTGTCATGCGGGAGACATTCGGGTCGAGGGATTCTGCTACGGAGAGGCTTTCGATATTAAATCCCCTCCCGCTGAAAAGCCCTGCAATCCTTGACAGAACGCCGAATTTATTTTCTACTAAAACAGATATTGTGTGTCTCATAACTTAAAGTTTCAAGTTTCAAGTTGCATGTTTCAAGTTTTAAATCTTGCAACTTGCATCTTACAACTTTTTTTATACCAGCAGCATCTTGCTTATAGGAGCGCCTGCCGGAACCATTGGATATACATTTTCCTCCCTATCAACGATAAAGTCAATAAGAACCGGTTTAGGCGTATCTATTGCCTCTTTCAATACCTTCTTTACATCTTCGGGCTTCTCCGCCCTTAGGCCCACCGCGCCATAAGCCTCTGCAAGCTTCACAAAGTCAGGGTGGCATTCCATACAGGAATAGGAGTATCTTTTATTGTAAAACAACTCCTGCCACTGTCTTACCATCCCCAAAAAACTATTATTGAGTATTGCCACTTTTACCGGCAGCCGATATTGAACGGCGGTAGCGAGTTCCTGTATATTCATCTGAATGCTGCCGTCGCCTGCAATATCGAATACAATCTTATCGGGGAAGGCAGCCTGCGCACCTATGGCAGCGGGAAAACCATAGCCCATCGTCCCAAGCCCCCCTGATGTAAGAAATGTCCTCGGTTTTTTAAACTTATAAAACTGCGCCGTCCACATCTGGTTCTGTCCAACCTCTGTGGTGATTATAGCCTCGCCTTTTGTCGCTTCATATATCTGCTCTATGACATACTGCGGCTTTATAACATTTTTACCCTGTTTATACGATAGGGGATGGGTGTCTTTCCATTCTTTTATCTGGTCAAGCCACTCCTGATGGTCCTTTTTCCAGTTTTTCTTTTCCTTTTTTAACAGCCCAATGAGCTTTTTTAAGACATCCTTTGCATCCCCAACTATCGGGATATTGGCAGGGATATTCTTGCCAATGGATGTCGGGTCTATATCTATATGAATTACTCCGGCTTCTGTGGCAAATTCATCTACCTTCCCTGTAACCCTGTCGTCGAATCTGGCTCCTATGCCGATTATAAGGTCGGTATTTGTCAGCGCCATATTCGAGCCGAATGTTCCGTGCATGCCGCACATGCCGAGAGACAATGGATGCTCGGACGGAAAACCTCCGAGACCCATAAGCGTAGTCGTTACCGGGGTATGGGTAATATCGCTTAATTCCAGCAATTCTTTGCCTGCGCCGGACGAGATTATCCCCCCGCCGATGAATATCAAAGGTCTCCGGGCAGTCATCAATACATCCGCTGCCTTCTTTATTTGTCCTATATGTCCTTCATAAGTAGGCTGATACCCCCTTATATGAACTTTTTCTGGATATTTGAATATTGTGCCTGCAGTCATCACATCCTTCGGGAGGTCAACCAATACTGGACCCGGTTTTCCTGTCGAGGCTATATAAAATGCCTCTCGTATTACGGACGACAGCTCGTTCACATCCTTGACAAGATAATTGTGTTTGGTGCATGGCCTTGTTATGCCGACAATGTCAGCCTCCTGAAAGGCGTCATTTCCAATCATGGCTGTAGGAACCTGCCCTGTCAGGATAACAATGGGAATAGAATCCATGTATGCCGTTGCAATGCCCGTAACGGTATTTGTAGCGCCTGGTCCGGATGTTACGAGACAGACCCCTACCTTTCCGCTCGCCCTCGCATACCCATCGGCAGCATGGACGCCGCCCTGTTCGTGCCGGACGAGGATATGTTTTAAGGGTGATTTGAAAAGCACATCATAAATAGGGAGCACAGACCCGCCGGGGTATCCGAATATGGTATCCACACCCTCTTTGATAAGGCACTCGATTAATATCTCCGCACCGGTTTTTTTCATAAATGACTATTGACTATCAACTGTTGACTATTGACTTTATTTTACTATCGCCCCTGTATTTGCCGAGGTTACCATCCTCGCATATCTTGCAAGATACCCTTTTGTAATCTTAGGCGGCAGGGGAGTCCATTTTTTTCTTCTCTCACTCAAAGTCTTTTCGTCCACCATCAACTCTATCTTTCTCGCAGGAATATCTATCGATATTTTATCCCCTTCTTCAATCGATGCAATCGGTCCGCCCTCCATAGCCTCTGGAGAAATGTGTCCGATACACGGACCCTGTGTTCCGCCTGAAAATCTGCCGTCCGTTATCAATGCCACAGATTCCTGAAGCCCCATTCCGGTAATTGCAGATGTAGGTGAGAGCATCTCTCTCATGCCGGGTCCCCCTTTTGGTCCTTCATATCGGACTACGACCACATCTCCCGGCTTAATCTTTTTTCCCATGATTGCCTTCATTGCCTCGTCTTCGGAATTAAATATCCTCGCAGAGCCGATAAACTTCATCATCTTCTTACTCACGGCTGCCTGCTTAACTACTGCGCCATCTGGAGCCAGATTCCCTCTCAGGACTGCAATCCCGCCTTCCGGTTTAAAGGGATTATCGACATTTCTTATAATCTGAGAATCAAAAATTTCTGCCGACCCTATAATTTCCTTCGTAGTCATACCGCTAACTGTCATAACATCTTTTATTTTATCCCCGAGGCTCTTCATAACGGCAGGGACACCGCCTGCAAATTCCACATCCTCCATAAAACCGTCGCCGTTGGGCTGGACATTTGTTATCTGGGGCGTATCCTTGCTTATACGATCAAAGGTCTCAAGCTCAAGAGGAACACCTGCCTCATTTGCAATTGCCGTTATATGGAGGACGCTGTTTGAAGACCCTCCGAGTGCCATATCAACCCTGATGGCGTTTTCAAAGGCATCCTTTGTCATTATTTCTCTTGGAGTAATATTATCTTTAATAAGTTCTACAATCCTGATACCGCTGTCATAAGCAATTCTCCGCTTCTTTGCAGATACTGCCAGCGCTGTTCCGCATCCGGGAATGGACATGCCCAATGCCTCTGTTACGCACGCCATAGTATTTGCCGTATATAATCCCTGACATGAGCCTGGACCGGGACATGCCTCCATTTCCAGCCTGCCTACTTCCTCTGCCGAAATCTCTCCTGCCTGATACCTGCCCACTGCCTCGAAGGTATCTTTAACGAGTGCAAGCCTTCTCATCTTGTATCTTCCCGACAGCATTGGACCTGCAGTTACCACGAGAGAAGGGATATTCAACCTGCCTGCTGCCATAAGCATGCCCGGCGTAAATTTATCGCAGTTCGTAAGGAGCAATATCCCGTCGAATGAATGAGCCTCGATTACGGACTCTATCATATCCGCTATCAGCTCCCTGCTCGGCAAAGAATAGTGCATACCCCTATGCCCCATTGCAATGCCGTCACAGATGCCGGGGACGGATGAAAAAAAGGCATATCCGCCTCCGCTGTGAACCCCTTTTTCGGCAAATCTCTCGAGGTCCTTAAAACCGATATGTCCGGGGACTATATCGGTAAAACTCGAGATTACCCCGACAAACGGCTTGGACATCGCCTTCTTTGTAACGCCTGTAGCATGAATAAGCGCCCTGTGCGGCGCCCTCTCGACACCCTCTTTTATAATATCGCTTCGCATAGAACAAAAACCTGATTTTTAACGCAAAGACGCTAAGAAGAGAAGAAAGGTTGCAAAGAAAAAATGCAGGTAGACTTTGCGTCTTTGCGTTTATAATTTCCTATTATTGGCTTATTCCAACCTGTCCCTCATATTGCTTCAGTATCTTCAACATCTTATCCTTGCCGATAAGCTTTATCTTTTGCAGCCTCTTTTTTTCTACCTCCTGTTCGGGAGTTAGGTATTTCGACCTCGTTAATTCCGTCAATTTTTGTTCCAGGTCATGATGTTCCGAATATAATTTCCTGAATTCTTCATTTTCGTTTTTTACCTTGTCAATCAAGTTATCATCATGTTCTTTTAATATCATAATCCCTGCCTCCTTTCCATACATCCGATTACACAGATTAAAAGACGATTACACCGATTAATTTTATCTGTGTAATCTATTTTGTAATCGCCGTAATCATCTTCTCCTTTTCTTCCCATTTAATCTCCGCCTCGGAGCGGCGGATATATTTTGGCTTTAATGAGTCCGAATTCTCGATATCCCCCCTTTCTAATTTTTTTGCCCCAATAAAAGCGACACTTGAGGCTATGGTTTTTGACATATCATCGTAAAAAAAGGCAAGCCCTTTCAATCTGTCTTTAATGAAACCGCCGTAAGTCCTCAAGCCGTCCCCGAAAAAGATAGTGGGCTTATCAATTTCCCGACAGTGCCTTTCGGGAGCAACTGCCCTTTCCTCTGTCATTTTTTCTATTTTTCCATATTTGTATTTATAGAAGGCAGTGTATACCTCTTCTTTTTTTGCATCAATAATAGGGCATAACAAAAGCTCGGAGTTTTGAGTTCGGAGTTCGGAATCGAAAAATTCAGAATCCGAAATAATATTCTCGGCCATTGCATCCAGCGTATCAACCGGGATTACGGGCCGTCCTGTTGCAATGTGGAAGCCCTTGCAGGTGGATAAACCGATTCTCAAGCCTGTGAATGAGCCGGGTCCTATCGAAACGGCATAACCGTCAATATCGCCAATCTCTATTTTGCATCTCTCTAATAATTCGTCTACAGCGCCGATGAGGCTTTTTGAATAAGAATCTCTGGAAGGGATAGAAGATTCTGAGAGTAAGTTATCCTTATTTGTGATGGCAATACTCCCGTAATTTGTCGAGGTATCTATGCCTAGAACTATCATGAAAAGTATCAGAGTGTCAGAGTATCAAAGTATCGGAGTATAACATCTTGACACTTTGATGCTTTGATACTTTGTCACTATTTTATGGTGCCGAGGGACGGAATCGAACCGCCGACGCAGGGATTTTCAGTCCCTCGCTCTACCGACTGAGCTACCTCGGCAAAAAAACAAGGTTGAGGTTAAGGTTAAGGCTAAGAAAAATCTAAATCTCAACCTCACCCTTAACCTTTTATTTATTTTTATTCGTGTTAATTCGTGGCTAAATAATAATACCAGATTCTATCTGCCGAATACAAGAGTTTTTTGGAGGGAGTCCAATCTGCCCTGAAATTCTTCGGTAACTGCCTTTGCATCCTGGCTATTGGCAATTACATGGGGGGTTATAAGCATAATAAGCTCCGTCTTTCTCGTTACATCCTTTTTTGCGCCAAAGAGCCATCCGACGGCGGGTATTTTATAGAGCCACGGAAGACCGGAGCGGGTATTGTCCTTTTTGTCCTCTATAAGTCCTCCGAGTATAAGGCTCTGCTTGTCATTAACTACAACGCTTGTTTGCAGCTGGCGGGTAAAAAAGGGCGGGGATTTATATTTTGAAAAATCCGCCTCGTTTACCTGGCTTATCTCCTGGTTTATGTCGAGCGTAACCATTCTCTCTTCGTTTATCTTTGGGGTAACCGACAGTTTTGTCCCTACGGTTTTATACTGAAACGATGTGGTAGTAACCGGAACTGCGCCTGTCGGCACATAAGTTGTCGTGGTTTCTATAGGAATTTCATTGGCTATGTTTATGGTTGCAGGTTTATTCTCGGATGTAAGAATCATGGGGCTTAGAAGGACATTGAACTTAGAATCGGTTGCATAAGCCTGAAATAGTCCTATGAGCTTATCCGTCTCATGGATAAAGGCGCTAAAACCGGGCGCGCTTAACTGCCCGCCGCTCGTTCCGATGCTTCCTGACAGGACAGAGCCTGTATCGACGCCAAACCCGCCAAGTCCTGTCTTGATTGCCCATTCGAGTCCGAACTGTGTCTTTTCATCGAGTGTAAGTTCTGCCACCATTATCTCGATCATAACCTGTGTCGCTACTTTATCCAGCCTTTTTATGGTTTCGAGTATTACAGGATAATTTTGAGGGCTTGTGCGGATTATAATGGAATTCGTCTCTTTATCGGAAATAACCGTAATTTCGCCCTCTACTTCGGCAGCGCCAAGTATCTCTACCGATGTTACAGGTGTCTTCGAAGGCTCGGCAGGTTTTGAAGGCTCGACTATTTTTACGGCAGAAGACTCGCCTGCTTTTGGAACCGCTGCCTCAGTCTTATACTGGGACTGGGCAGATGCCACCGCTGCCTTTTTCTTGCCTCCGTAAAGAGAAGTTATAATGCCTGCAATATTTCCGGCATCTCCATTCTGAACATAGTAGACATAGGTTCCGGTATTCCCTTCAATAACAGGCTTATCCAGCTTTTCAATCCAATTTTCTACGCTCTGAACCAGTTCGGGCGAGAGGCTGACCATAAGTATGGAATTTATCCGTTGTATGGGAACGAACTTTAAAAATTGCTCCTTTTCCTTTATGCCGAGGGATGAAAAGATGTTTATCAATTCTCTGTTTATTTCCGATACGCCGGCATATTTAACAGGAAAAAGCCGGACATACATCCTATCGAGCGCATTTACATCCAGCGCATCCACTATTTCGAGAAGTCTTTTAACATTCGAGGATATATCTATCAATCCAAGAGTTTGGGAGTTGGGAATCTCAAAAAGGCTGCCGTTCTTTGTAAGAAGAGGCGTCAGTACCCCTTTAAACGATTCTACAGGCAAATATTTGACCGGGATAAGCTGGATTATCACCCTGTCGGAAGGGGGGAGGGCGCTGCTATCTCTTCCCATATATGTCTCCAGGGGTTTTCTTTTTGCCTCGGCCGCGGGCATGAACCTGTAATACCTTCCTGTTTTAACGACCGTAAGGTTGTTAAGCTCCAATATCTGTTCGAGGACTGCAAATAATTCATTTGCAGGTATTTTTCCCGAAGTATGTATGGTAATTTTGCCTGCAACACCGGGCTCTATAATATAATCCAATCCCAGAAGCTCTCCGACTGTAGATATAATATCGTTTATATCTGTATTTTCGAAATTGAGAACAACTGCCCTCGACTCGATTTCCTTAGGCGGGGATACAAATCCCTGTTTTTCGCCTGCTATCCGTTTGTTCGAAAGGTATAGGGTATCGGACTCTGCCTTTGGCAGCGAAGGCTCTCCCTCTTTTAGAATCAGAACACTCCCACCCCAGATGTATGCCTCATTGCCTTTATTATCTTTTATCTTATGCCATGGACTGCCGAGATAGACGGCATCGGCCGTTTCGATGAATTCAAACTTCTCCCCTTTTTTCGCCGTCCCCTTTATGGAGAATTCGACCCCGGGGCCTTCCCGCAGGTTTGTCTCGTCAACATTTACTGCCAGGTAATTTTTTTTCGGAGTTATTTCGAGAGGGGTAACGGCGCCGCTTATATGATTTTTATGAAGAACAGAAATCTTTTCCGACGATATGTCAGGGCGCTTGAATTGCGGCTCTGAAACAGTCAAACCGGAGGAAGGCTGTTCTGTCCGTTGCTGCGGCTGTTCGGCGGCATCCGTAGGAGGCAAGGCTTTTTCGTTATCGGGCGGAGGAGGGACAGGCTCGGCCTTTTTAATGTCTTTTCCCCGCTCAATACTTGCAGGGAGAGGCTTTAGATTTGTGATTGCTCCGGATATATGCGTAAGCATCTCGTCTTTATTCTCTTCGGAAACGACTTCTCCCTTCGTATCCGCATTCGCGACGGCAGCCTTGCCTTTAGGTTCGGCAATTTCCGGCATTGTTTTTGCGACAGGCGGAGGCAGCGGACTTTTCTGCTCCGCCTTCGTAACCGCCCTCGAGCATGACAGGCCGATACTCAACAGGATACATAATACAAAATAAATACATGGAAATAGTTTTCTTTGCGTTCTTTGCCTCTTTGCGTTAAAAATCGGATTGTTGTTATTTTGCATTTTCTGCCCTCAAAATATATCCCGCTGTCTCTATCCTTGCCTCGATAATCTCGGGCTCATACTGGATATTGTTCTTTATGACCCTCATCCTTACTTTTGGAATCGTCAAAAACTTCGGGGAATTTTCTATCTTATAGATAAAATCTCTCAGCTTTCTCATCTCCGTCTTCATGCTTATCTCGACGGGAATTTGATAAAATATATCCGCCTTTTTAGGGTCAAGAACCTTTGCGCTCTCTATCGTCAATCCCAATTCTCCTCCTGCGCCCTGAAGTATATTTTGCAGCTCGGCGGCTGCCAGAGGCGGGGTGTTCCCGGAAAGGAGATAGGATGCCATCTGCTGCCCCCTCTTTTCCATATCCTTAACCCTGTTATCCATTATATCTTTATTCTTGAAAACCTCATTATACCTGTCTATAAAATCTATCTTCCTATCTATCTCGGATTTAACCCGAATCCTGCCTGCATGAACAGGCTTAAATATGTATGTATAAAGCCCTATTAAAAGCGCTGCGGTTATTCCAAAACCCAGGACTATTTTTTCACGATTTGAGATGTTCATAAACTGATTCAGAAGACAGAATAAAAACTCTTAACTTCTGGCTTCTGGCTTCTGACTTCTGACTTCTGTTTCTATATTTGCCTTTATCCTGAACTTCTCCCTTCCCCCATCTTTGGTAATTGTCCCGTCAAACCTGGCATTGATAAAAACAGGAGAATTCTCCATTATCTGAATCAGATTCGACGCTGCCCCTGCAAAACCGTTCATCTCGATTCCTTCTTCGGTCATATAAACCTCCGAAATCCAGACATCCGGCGGCAGCATATCCG
>CAYMMR010000017.1:0-21257 GCA_964391545.1 uncultured Nitrospinota bacterium
CATTCAGGCATTGGAAAAGACCGGCTGGAACAAGGCAAAGGCTGCAAGGCTTCTTCGCATGAGCCGCCAAACCATGTATCGTAAAATCGAGGAGTATAAGATAAACCCCCCCACGCTCTAACTAACTATTACCTAAATTGAGCGATTCTTGGGTTAAGTGCTTGTCTGACCTGTCATTGCGAGAACCCAAAGGGTGCGAAGCAATCTCCTATCATCGATTGAGATTGCTTCGGCTTTGCCTCGCAATGACAACGAAGAATGCGGGGCTGAGCCATGACCCGCAGGGTCATTGGTTTCGTGCCCCTGGTTCTCCCGCAGCGGAGCGGAGGGATGGGGCACATGGCTCAGCCCCGCATTCTCCATGAGCGAAGCGAAGGGAGAATCTCTCAATTTAGGTATTAGTAAATTACAGATCAAATTCCTGCTTTTTTGGAAAGAAATTCAGATTTATTCGGGTCAGGTCATATCTGTTACACTTTTGCCCTGATACACTTTTGTAATATTTTACACTTTTCCATTCTTATAAACTGCTAACCTCAAAATAAATTTCCGTATAATTATTTGTTTTTATTAGAGAAATAAAAATTACCTATTTCCCTCCATTATTGGCATGGATTTTGGATATATATTTAATCGAGTTTTTATGGGGGAATAATGAAAAACCCCCACCCATCCCTCCCCCTTTTCTCTGAAAAGGGGGAGGGTGTAGGGAGGGGGGTTCATTGTGAGGGGTTATTTTCGTATGAAAAAAATATTTGTGCTGTGTCTATTATTTATATTAATAATCTTTTCAATGATAGGCTTGGCATCTTTTGCTACCCCGGTATTGAAAGTTAGCGTAGATAAAGAGAGTAAAAATGTCCTTGCCCCGCCAGAAACTGTTAATGAAAAAAATAAAGTCCTGAAAGGGCATTCTAAGAGGGTTTTTTCCGTTGCCTTCTCGCCCGACGGCAAATATGTCTTATCTGGCGGTGATGATAAAACCATCAGGCTATGGGAGGCAGCAACGGGAAAAGAGATAAGGAAATTTACAGGGCACTCGAGCGGGGTCTGTTCCGTAGCCTTTTCCCCTGATGGTAAATATGCTTTATCAGGGAGCTATGATAAAGCTATCAGGCTCTGGGATGTTTCAACAGGAGGAAAGATAAAAGCCTTTACAGGACATTCGGAGGGGGTTATAACTGTTTTATTTTCTCCGGATGGCGGGCATATCGTATCGAGAAGTTATGATAACACCCTCAAGTTATGGGATGTTTCGACGGGAAAAGAAATAAGGACATTTAAAGACCCCGAGAGTCTTATCTATTCCGTTGCCGTTTCTCCCGACGGCAGGCATCTCCTGTCGGGAGGTTATAAAATTCTCAAGCTATGGGATACAGCGACAGGAATAGAAATAAGAATATTCAGAGGGCATTCTAAAGGTGTCAATACTGTTGCCTTTTCCCCTGACGGAAAGTATGTTTTATCCGGGAGCAGCGATAAGACCATCAAGCTATGGGATGTTCAGGCAGGAAGAGAAATAAGAACATTTAAAGGACATCTGGATGGAGTCTGGTCAGTAGTCTTTTCCCATGATGGAAGATATGCCCTGTCTGGCAGTTACGATAAAACCGCCAGACTTTGGGATGTTTCGACAGGAAAAGAGATAAGGATATTCGAAGGGCATGCAGATGCGGTATGGTCTGTAGCCTTTTCCCCGGACAACAGATATGTCCTTTCGGGAAGCTGGGATGAAACCTTAAAGCTTTGGGATATATCCTAACCTGAATAAATCGGAAAGGTTATAAAAATATACCCGCAGATTTCGCAGATTAACTCCCCCTGCACCCCCTCTTTAATAAAGAGGGGGAGGGGGGGGAGTTTTTTAAATTACTTAAAAGTGGAGGGGGATGATGGAGAATAACAATGCCAATAATGGAGATAAGATTGTCGTCCATGCCGATGCTGACATTAAAGAGTTGATACCCGGATTTCTCGAAAACAGGCATAGGGATGCTAAAGCTATAATATCTGCCCTTGAGTATGGCGATTATGAAACAATAATGCTGCTTGGACACAGCATGAGGGGTTCTGGAAAGGGCTATGGATTTAACGAAATTACGAATATAGGCAAATTTATTGAAATTGCCGCAAAGGAGAAAAGCTCCGAAGATATCAAAAAATGGATTGGCGAGCTTTCAAGCTATCTCGATAGGGTTGAGGTGGTTTATGGATAATAAGGAGACATTGAATGAAGATACTCATTGTAGATGACTCGAAGGATATTAGCTTGCTGCTGAAGATAATACTGAGTTCCGGAGGGTATAATGATTTGCTCTTTGCAAGGTCTGCATCCGAGGCATTTAAATATCTTGGAATAATCGAGGGAGAACCATCCGCAGGGAATATAGATTTAATCCTGATGGATGTTCTAATGCCGGAAATGGACGGCATAGAGGCATGCAGAAAGATTAAAGGGTATTTGCATCTTCAGGACATCCCTATCATCATGGTTACCGTAGATACCAGCGAGTCGAGCCTGCAATCTGCCTTCGAGGCTGGCGCCGTAGACTATATCACCAAACCTGTAAATAAGGTTGAACTCCTTGCCAGGGTCAGCTCCGTGCTGAGGCTAAAACAGGAGATGGACAGGAGAAAGGAGAGAGAAAAGGAGCTTATCGAGATTACAGGAATACTCACGGATACTAACCAAAAATTATATCAGGCAAACGACAGGCTGAGGCAGCTTTCCTCGACGGATGCCCTTACCGGCATTGCCAATCGAAGGCGGTTCGAAGAGATGCTGGAAAACGAGTGGAGACGCGCCATGAGATTCGGAAGGATATTCTCGATAATAATGATTGATGTTGACTATTTCAAGGCTTATAATGACACCTACGGACATCAATGCGGCGACGGGTGTCTAAGACAGGTTGCAATGGCGATAAAGGAGGTATTGAACAGACCAGGAGATACTATCGCCCGTTATGGCGGCGAAGAGTTTATCGTACTGCTCTCCGAAAGCGATAAAGACGGGGCATTAATGGTTGCCGAGAATATCCAGAAAAAAATAACATCCCTCGGCATACGGCACGAGAAATCCGATGTATGCGGTTTTGTTACGCTCAGCATGGGCATAGCATCGGCTTTGCCCGACGATAAATCAACGCCCGCCTCCCTAATCTCCTATGCAGACAAGGCTCTTTACGATGCCAAGCAAAACGGACGCAACCGGATAATGGTATACGAAATGCCAAGGAAATTATAAACCTCTTTCATATGAAAATCCTTTTTTAACGCAAAGTCGCAAAGGTTTAAAATAAAGAAGCAAAGAAAGATAAAGAATAAAAAAGCTTAGCGTCTTTGTTTACTTCTTTGCGTCTTTGCGTTAATATTTTTATCCCCTTTTGTGAGCCGAAGGCTCGTGAGGGTTTCACCACAAAGGCACACAAAGAGCACAAAGAGAATAAAAGAAAAGATTGAGGGAAAAGTGAGAAAAAATATTGGACACGGATAAATACAGAAAAATCAGGATAAAGAATTTTAATTTCATTTATCTGTGTAAATCTGTGTCCTGATTCTTTTTTTATTTTTTATCCCCATATCTTCCCATTCTCCTTTCCTTTCTTTGTGTCCTTTGTGTCTTTGTGGTGAATCAGGTCTTTGTTCTTTTTTATGCCCGAGCCAAAGCTGAAAATCTTAATAGCAGAAGACGACAAAAGCACTCAAATGCTGTATAATAAAGGACTTTCTGACGAGTGGTATGAAAAGCATATTGTCGGCAACGGAAAGGATGCCGTAGAGATATATAAATCGTGGAAGCCGGATATTATCGTCCTCGATATTATGATGCCTGTCATGTCGGGATACGAGACCCTGAAAAAGATACGGGAGATGGAAAAACATACCAAGGACAAATCAACGACTATAATCATGGCAACTGCCATGTCGTCTAAAGGCGATATTTTAGACTGCGCCAGAGTGGGTATTCAGGGATACATAATCAAGCCTTTTAAGCATGCCGAAATCGGCAGCAGGATATTAAGTTATTACCAAAAAATCTTATAATTTTTTCGAATCTAATGGGCGATGATAAACTTAAAGGACTATAAAGTCGTTCAGGAAATTTACAAAGGAAGGAGAACCGTTGTCTATAGAGGATATTCCCTTAGAGAAGACAGACCCGTAATCTTAAAAACCCTGCAGGCAGAGCATCTTACCATAGAAAATCTTGCGAGGTTGAGGCATGAGTATGAAATACTTAAAGGGCTGAATTTAGATGGAATCGTGCAGTCTTATGGATTGGAAAGGCATGGAAACAGCCTTGTGCTCGTGCTGGAAGACTTTGGCGGCGTCTCTCTAAAGAGGATTATCAATTCTCACGGCATCGGGGTAGACGCCTTCCTGCGGATAGCGATTCAGGTAGTAAAGACACTCTCGCATATTCACAGCCACGGCATTATCCACAAAGATATAAAACCGTCTAATATCATCTTCAATCAGGAAACAGGCAAGGTAAAGATAAGCGATTTTGGCATCTCGAGCATCCTCCCGAGAGAATATCAGAGGGCCGGCAGCCCTGCAGTATTGGAAGGCAGCATATTTTATATCTCTCCGGAGCAGACCGGCCGCATGAACAGGGCGATTGACTATCGCACCGATTTTTACTCGCTTGGAGTTACATTTTACGAGATTCTCACGGGCCGTCTCCCCTTCGATGCAAAGGATGCAATAGAATGGATTCACTGCCACATAGCCAAGCTCCCCCTTCCTCCTTATATGGTGAATAAAAAAATCCCTATTCCAATCTCCGAGATTATTATGAAGCTCCTGTCCAAAAATGCAGAGGAGAGGTATCAGAGTTCTTATGGATTGAAGTCCGATTTGGAAAAATGCCAGCATCAGTTGAAGACCGCCGAAAAAATCGAGGATTTTATCCCTGGCAATGACGATATGCCCGAGACCCTGCAAATTCCGCAAAAACTCTATGGCAGGAATTTGGAGGTAGAGACTCTGATGGCAGCCTTCGACCGTATAGCCGAAGGAAAGAGGGAACTTATGCTTGTTTCGGGTTATTCGGGCATAGGCAAATCGAGCCTAATAGGCGAGATTCATAAGCCCATTGTCAGGCAGAGGGGTTACTTTATATCGGGCAAATTCGAGCAATTTCAGCGCAATATTCCATACTCCTGTCTGATTCAGGCATTTCGCGAGATGATTCGCCAGTTATTAAAAGAGGGCAAAGAGCAGATAGCGGTGTGGAAGGATAAACTTTTATCCGCCCTCGGCGCTAACGGACAGGTGGTTATAGAGATTATACCGGAACTGGAATTGATTATAGGAAAGCAGCCTAAGGCGCAGGAGCTTTCTCCTATGGAATCCCAAAACCGCTTTAATATGGTCTTTTTGAATTTTATCCATGTTTTTGCGGCAAAAGAGCATCCTCTAATTTTGTTCCTCGATGACCTGCAATGGGCAGATTCGGCATCGCTAAAGCTGATACAGCTTCTTATCACGGACACAGATACCCGCTATCTTCTCATAATCGGCGCATATAGGGATAATGAGATCGGCGATGCGCACCCGTTATTGCTGACTGTGGAGGAGATTGCGAAGACCGGCGCTGCAGTCAACCGCATTTATTTAGGACCACTTGGAATAAATCATGTCAATCGTTTGGTCTCGGATACATTGAGATGTGAGGAAGAAGATTCATCGAATCTATCCGCTCTTATAGCGAAGAAGACGGTTGGAAACCCCTTTTTTATCATCGAGGTGCTGAAGAAGCTTTATAACGATAAGCTTTTGGAATTCGATGTAAATAACGGCGTGTGGCTGTGGAATACCGGCAGAATCGAGAGCATAGGAATTACGGATAATGTCGTTGACCTGATGTCGGGCAGGATACGAAGGCTTTCTACTGCCGCACAGGAGGTTTTAAAATATGCCGCATGTATAGGCAATAAATTCGATTTTAAAACCCTCTCTATCGTTTGCGGGAAATCGGGCAGTGAGATAGGTTCGGAGCTTTATGCTGCATTGCAGGAGGGGTTTATCATCTCGGAATCGGGCTTTAGGCTCGAGGATTTCGACGAGAGCGGGCACGAGCCCGGATCTCGATTCGAGTTTTTCCATGACCGTATTCAGCAGGCTGCTTATTCTTTGCTCGACGAGGGGCAAAAAAAGACTGCCCACCTGAAAATCGGCAGTCTTATTCTGAAAAACACCCATCCCGATAAAATGGACGAGAGGCTCTATGATATAGCAGACCACCTGAATTATGGAATAGAATTGCTTGCTCTTGCCGGGGAGAAGATTCGTCTTGCCGAGCTTAATCTCAGGGCAAGTAAAAAGGCAAAGGCATCCGCCGGTTATGCGCAGGCGCTGAGATATGCAGATGTGGGCATGAAATTGCTCGACGAGCCTTTCAGCGGGGAGAATTATGAATTGTCATTTGCCTTATATATGGAATGTGCGGGGTGCGAGTATCTCTGCGGCAATTTCGATAATGCGGAAAAGCTGTTTGCCGTCCTTTTGGAAAAGGCGAAGACCAATCTCGACAGGGCAAAGGTATATAAGCTGAAAATCATTCTCTACGACAATAAGGGCGAGTTTAATAAAGCAATCGAGGCAGGGATAGAGGGTTTAAGGCTGTTTGGAGTATCTTTCTCTGCCGAGCCGACAAAGCTGACTGTGATTAAAGAGATGCTGAAGGTAATCATAAATCTCCGCGGAAGAAAGATTGAAGGTCTTTTTAATTTACCGGATATGACCGATTCCGAAAAGCTCTCTGTAATGGATTTGATGATGACGATGTCCCCCTCCGTATATATCGCCAAGGTGGCTGTCCTGCCGTTATTGGCAATGAAGATGGTAAATCTCTCTATAAGATACGGCAATTCCGCAGCATCTTCCTTTGCCTATTGCTGTTTTGGACTGGTAATGAGCGCGGGGTTCGGCAGATATAAGGCGGGATATGAGTTCGGCATGCTCGGCGTAAAGATTGCCAGGAGGCATAACGATATTAATCTGATTGGACAATGTCTTACGATGTGCGGACTATTTACGAATCACTGGAGGGACCATATAAAGACGAATGTAGATCTCCTTTTTGGCGGCTACCGGCATTCCCTCGATAGCGGGAATATGACCTATTGCGGATATGCAGCCGCAGGATTGAACTTTGCAAAAAATTTTAAAGGCGAGCCTCTAAACGATGTTTATAAAGATGCGAGAAGATTCTTTGAATTTTCTAATAAGATAAAACAATACGATAATGCGAGATACTTCGCCATCACAGAGCGGAAGGCGCTGTGTCTGAAAGGGGAGACAGCGGGGAGAGGAGATTTTAGCGGCGATGGATTCGAGGAGGAGAAGATTTTAAAGGAGTTGAAAGAAGGGACTCTTCAGCCGTCGCTTGCATGGTATTACATTAATAAGATGCAGGCGCTCTATCTGTTCGAAAAATATGCCCCTGCGCTCGATATATCTAAGGAGTCGGAGAAGATAATAAAGACATCCTTTGGATTGATTTCTTTTGCAATGCACTATTTTTACGATTCCCTCATATTAACCGCCCTCTTTCCATCCGTCTCCAATAGAGAAAAGAGACTCTTTTTTAGAAAATTGAGGAAAAATCAAAAGAGAATGAAGATATGGGCGGATAATTGTCCGGAGAATTTTCTCCATCAATATTTATTGATTGCTGCCGAGATAGCCCGTATCTCCGGCAAAGAACGTAATGCAATCGAATTATACGAGCGGGCTGCCAAATCCGCGCATGATAATGGATTTGTCCATGACGAGGCGATCGCAAACGAGTTGACGGCAAAATTCTATTTATCGAGAGGTCCCGAGACGATAGGCACGGCATATCTCAAGAATGCGTTTCATGGTTACCTGAAATGGGGGGCATTTGCTAAGGCAGATGCGCTGGAAGAAAAATACCCCGAGCTCTCCGTAAAAGCCTCCGCTGCCGAAATCGAGCAGGATACGACCACCCCTACCCCTTCTTCGACCAGAGAATCGGAAACCCTCGATATAACTACCGTGATAAAGGTATCGCAGATTATCTCGGGAGAAATCCATCTCGATAAGCTCCTCGAAAAGCTTATTAAGGTCGTAATAGAATATGCCGGGGCAAGACGTGGTATTTTAATCCTCGAGAGGGGAGGAAAATTTTATCTGGAGGCTGAGGGTAATGCCGATAACGAAGACCATATCATGCTTCAATCCATACCTGTAGAAGGCTTAAATACCCTTTCGCTGCAAATAGTCAATTATGTATCCATGACCCGCGAGGATGTGGTATTGAACGATGCGGCGATAGAGGGCCTTTTCATAAGCGATGAATATGTAACAAAAACTACCCAAAAATCCATACTCTGCATACCGATAATTTATCACGGCAATCTAACGGGTATGTTATATCTCGAGAACAGCCTGGCAGCGGGTGTTTTTACCCCTGCACGACTGGAACTGCTTAAGATTCTATCTGCCCAATTGGTTATATCATTAGAAAATGCCTTCATTTATAAGACATTGGAGAAACGGGTCGAGGAGCGCACAATGGAATTGGAGAATGCAAAAAAAATAGCCGAGGCTGCGACTAAGGCAAAGAGCGATTTTTTAGCGAGCATGAGCCATGAGATTAGGACGCCGATGAATGCAATAATAGGCATGGCCGATTTATTGTGGGAGACGGAGTTGACGCAGGAGCAGAGGCAGTATGTTCATGTGTTCAGGTCGGCAGGAGAAAATCTCCTAAACCTTATTAATGATATTCTCGATTTATCTAAAGTCGAGTCGGGACAACTGATGCTCGAGGCAATTGATTTTGACCTCAACGAAATCATCGAGAAGCTGTGCGAGATTATGGCTATAAGGGCGCATGCAAAGGGCATAGAGCTTGCGTATCGTATTATGCCCGATGTCCCGGCATATCTGATTGGAGACCCTCTCAGATTGCGGCAGATTATCGTAAACCTAATCGGAAATGCCATTAAGTTTACGGAAAAGGGGGAGGTGATAGTTACAGTTAAGAGTGAAGAGTTAAAAATTAAGAGTGGAGGAGAAGAAAAACCTTCAACTCTTAACTCATCACTCATAACTCTTAACTTTTCCGTAAAGGATACGGGTATCGGCATTCCTCCGGATAAGGTAAATGCTGTTTTTGAAAAATTTACACAGGTTGATTCTTCGACTACAAGAAAATACGGAGGGACAGGACTCGGCCTGGCAATCTCAAAAAGGCTCGTAGAGATGATGGGAGGCAGGATTTGGGCTGAAAGCAAATTGGGCGAAGGCAGCGCATTTTATTTTACGGCTAAATTAGGGGTTCAGCCCGAACAGAGAAAACAGGGTCAAGTGCCTGCAATCGATATTAAGGGGTTGAAGGCTCTCGTTGTGGACGATAATGCAACGAATCGTATGATACTGAAAGAGATGCTGCTCGATTGGGGCGCTGTTGTAACGGAGGCAGAGAACGGCATGGATGGACTTTCGGAGCTTAAAAAGGGAAGGGATGCCGGCGCCCCATACAGGTTTTTACTGCTCGACTGCCGTATGCCGGTTATGGATGGATTTCAAGTGGCAGAGCATATAAAAAACGACCCGTCCCTCGCAGGCATAACTATAATGATGCTTACATCGGATAACAGATCAGGCGATACTATCAGGGCAAGAGAATTGGGAATAACGGGATATATGATTAAGCCTATAAAAAAATCCGAGCTTAAAGAAGCCGTATTCTCGACCCTCGGGGAAAGAAAGGATTTTGCCGAAGAGGCTGCAGTAAAGCCCGACTTTATCGAAGCTCCCCGCTCCCTGACTATTCTTCTCGTTGACGATTCTAAAGATAACCGTTTGCTCATAGAGTCCTATCTCAAAAAGACACAGCACAAGATAGATATAGCCGAAAACGGCAAGATTGCAGTCGAGAAATTTATATCCGGAAAATATGACATCGTTCTGATGGATATGCAGATGCCTGTGATGGATGGATACACTGCCACAGGCATTATAAGGAAGTATGAGGCGGAGAATGGCGCAAAGACCGCGCCTATCATTGCCCTGACTGCCCATGCGCTTAAAGAGGATGAGCAGAAGAGCCTCGATGCGGGCTGCACGGCACATCTGACAAAGCCCATAAAAAAGGCTAAGCTGTTAGAGACATTGAACGAATATGCACGGACTTTATGAACGAAGATTGCCTATTTCAGTATCAATTATCGAATCTTATAAGGAAATGACATGGAAAAAATAATGGATTTCGATGTAATTATCGTCGGCGGCGGGCCTGCCGGGCTTTCCGTAGGCTCCGAGCTTGCCGCAAAAGGAAGCAAGGTAGCCGTTATCGAAAAAGGGATTATCGGCAATACTAACAGGGCATGGATTGTGCCGGGCAGCATTATAGCTAAACTCGATGACGATACGAAAAAGTTTGCCTACAACGGCGTAACCCGTTTTTTAGAACACACTTCAGGGCTATCCATAAAATGGGATGCCGTTGCCCCGTGGAGTTCGGAGGAAAAATGGAAATGCTATCCGTATATAAGGCAAAAAGAAATTCTCGATTTCTGGGCAGGGAAGATTGAAAAAAATGGGTCTAAGGTGTTCGAAAAGATGTTTTTTATTGATTTTAAAATAGATAAAAACGGAGTTTCGGCAAGATGCGTTTCGTCCAACGGGGCGGATGAAAGCATAATTCTTAAAGGGAAAATGATGCTCGATGCATCGGGATACAGCTCGCAGATAATAAAGCAGAACAGGATTAACAGGAAAAAATATTTCTGGTGGTCCGTCTACGGCTATGAGCTGGAATTCGACAGCGTAAATAGTTTAAGCCACCCTGGAAATCTTGGGGAAATGAAGATAGGGGATTATATGTTATGGCAGTCTTTCGACGATATTCCAATGAAGACGGATAAAACGCTGTCGGAGTTAAGGCCAATTATGGAATACGAAGCGCTTGACGAAAAAACCGTATTCGTATTTATTTTATACTATTGCGACGAGATTATCGATAAAGATTTTATGAAAAGCCAGTTCGACTATATAATAAAAAACGAAGAAAGCATAAAATCCTTCAGGGGCGGCAATGCCGTGAAAGAGAGATTCGGATGGTATCCGTCGGCAGGAATAAATCAGAAAAATGCCGGCTACAGGATTGCTTATATAGGAGATGCGGGGTGCTGGACCATACCCGCAGGCTGGGGGATGTCGTTTATTTTGCAAAATTACAGAATTTACGCGGAAAACATCGGTAAAAATATAAAGGACGGAGATTTTTCGGCAAAAAGCCTGAATAAAGCCGTTACTTTCAATGCAAAGGAAAAATATGAAATACTGATGGATAAACTCGTTCTTCATTTCCTATCGTATGCAAAACCTCATCTGATAGACAAATTTACCAAAACGGTCTTCGATGCGTTTGGAGGGGAGAGGCTCGAGATTATGTTCTGCCTTCAAATGAACAGGAAAGAGTCGCTCGAAACGATGATGGTCGTGCTGAAGAAATTCTCGCTCAAAGAGCTGTTCGGAATATTCCATAATTTGGGAGACTATCTTCTCGTAATACAGGTTATGGCAGGATTCGCATTTTCGTGGATGGTTGACCTCATCAGGTCGTTTTTCGGATTAAAACCGCAGGGCGCCGGTTTTAAATACGGAAGCGAAAGAAGAAAGGCAAAATGAAGGAGTTTTTAGCAGATTTATATAATTTTCTGCATTATAAATCGAATATTTTTAAGTTGTCGAGGCTTCTCTTTCCGAGAAAGAAAAAAGAGGTGTCGCTGCCTGCAGATGACGGGTTTCTCGATAAGGAGGATATTCAATGGTGGTACTGGACAGGACATCTGACAGGAGAAAAGGGCGAGAAATTCGGTTTCGAAGTCGTATTTTTTGCCTTTGACAGCTGGATATTTTTCAGAAACATCCTTGCGCAAGCTGCTGTAAGCGATATTTCCGGAAACAGCTATTCTTTCGGGGAAAAGGTGGAGTTTTTAAAATTGCCGAAAAAACTTAGGGCCGCATTCGACCTCGATGCAAAAGAGCCAAGGGAGGGCATAGTGATTTCCGCCAAAGGCGGCAATGGCAGAGACGATCTCTATTTCAAGACCGGGGATTATGAGGCGACGTTAAGGCTTGAGGAGCAGTCGAATCCTGTCGTTCATTATGGCGGCAAACTGCATAAATACGAATTTGGCGGAGATACTTTTTATTATGCCAGAGAGATGATGAAAACGACCGGGGTTATTAAGAAAAACGGCGTTGAGTATAAAGTAGGCGGAGTAAGCTGGTTCGACAGGCAGTATGGCGAGCTTTATCGAGCGATATTTAAAGGGTGGCAATGGTTTGCCATAGAGCTTTATACTGGCGAAGCGATAATGCTTTATGATTTCAGGGATGATAAATATGCAGCGGAAAGGTTCGGCTCTATTACGAGGGAAAACAGGACGAGAAACATAACATACGGTGATTTTGCCGTGGAAATTTTATCCACATGGAAAAGCCCTCATACGGGCGTTATCTACCCTTCTAAATGGAAGGTGAAAGCGGAAAAGAATACCTATATTATCGTTCCTGCCGTTGCGGATCAGGAATTAAGGGCAAAGCACCATATATGGATAGGTCCGGAATACTGGGAAGGGGCATGTGCGGTTTATAATGAATCCGGCAGTGAAATAGGAAGGGCGTATGTGGAACTGAATGGTTATGGAAGGGACAAGATAATTACGGTATAATTCGTTCTGCGGGCTTCGCTGCACATTTGACAAAGCCCATAAAAAAGGCGAAACTGATGGAGACAATACAGGAATATGCAAAGAAATAAAAACAAAATCAATGTGCTTTATGAGCTTTATCTTTAAACCGGGGGTCCAACTTAACCCAAAAAATAACTATGAGAGAAAATATCACTACTGTCATGAATATAACACCAAGACCACTCATTGTTTTATCTCCTTTCCATTTAAAATAAGGGCGCCTATAAGTGGAATAATCGTAGCAAGTATACCCCAAATAAAATCTAAAATTGTAAGTTCGGGAAATTTCGATAACCGTGCAATTAATAAGGCAGCAAAGTCTATTTTTGCAATATCATAAAAGAACTTTGCAAGATTATCTTTCTGATTTTCTGTCTCTATGAGCACAGAGATAATTTAACACTTATATATTTAGTTGTCAAACAGATGTCGGCAGTGTAATATTAGGCGAATGAGCCTTCAACCTACATCAATAGGGTTGAGGTGGTTTATAGGTGATTTCAATGATTCTTGATTATTTTATTATAGCCGCTGCCCTGATTGGCTTAATGGCTGCAATCTCCTTTGGAAATTATATACAGCTTGCGCTAAAGGAAGGCGAAGAAAAGAAGCCGAATTTTGTGAAGAAGAAGGCGATTATTGTCCCTTTGAGGATGGCGGAGTTTGCGGTAATCTTCTTTTCGGTTTATTTGTTATTTATAAAATTGGGATTGCTCGCAACGGCAATCACCTTTTTGTTGATGGAATTTGTCCTGCCCGGCTTGCTGAGGACTCTTTTTCGCAAATACTTCGGCATACCATCAAAAACCTAATCCAAATAAATCGAAAAATACTTGAACACGAATTGCACGAATAAATGAAGACTATAGACTGAAGACTTTAGACTCAAGACTTAAGTCTATAGTCTATGGTCTATTGTCTTAAGTCTATTATCAGTGTAAATCTGTGTCCAATTTTTTTATTCTGTGCTAAAATTACGCCATGTTCCACATAGCTACGGAAGACGAGATAAAATCCGGCAAGACCACGGATATATATTTCGACCGCACTGTCCGGATACTTAAGTCAAAAGGTATCATAAAGAGGGCAAAGGCAGAGGTGCGTTTAAAAGGGTTTCCGCAGGACTGGAAATGGGGTGTTCTCTCTGGTATAGAGGAGACGGCAAGGTTATTGGAAGGAAAACCTGTAGATGTATATTGCATGGACGAGGGGACTATATTTAACGAATATCAGCCCATACTGGTGATTAACGGGATATATACAGATTATTGTGTTTATGAGACTGCCCTCCTCGGATTTTTGTGTCAGGCATCCGGCATTGCCACAAAAGCCGCACGGTGCAGAAAGGCGGCAGGGAATAGATTATTAATAAGCTTTGGCGCAAGGAGGATGCACCCTGCCATTGCGCCGATGATCGAGAGGAATGCCTTTATAGGCGGATGCGACGGCGTTTCAGCAATAAAGAGTGCTGAATTGCTTGGAGAAGACCCTTCAGGAACAATCCCTCATGCCCTTGTCTTAATGCTCGGTGACTCTGCCGAGGCAGTAAAGGCATTTCACGAGATAATAGAACCGAAGGTAAAAAGGGTGTGTCTTGTGGATACATTCTGTGATGAGAAATTTGAATCCCTGAAGGCTGCCGAAATTATGGGTGATAAGTTATTCGGCGTAAGGCTCGATACTCCCGGCTCGAGGCGCGGGGATTTACTCGAGATATGCAGAGAGGTTAGGTGGGAACTCGATTACCGCGGATATAAAAATATAAAAATCATAGTAAGCGGCGGTATAAACGAATCCGAAATCGAGAGCTTGAATGAGGTAGTGGATGGCTACGGCGTCGGAACTGCTATCAGCGCAGCATCCACAATAGACTTTTCCTTCGACATAATGGAAATCGAAGGCAAGCCTATAGCCAAAAGAGGAAAGAAATCCGGAAGCAAACAGGTTTACAGATGCAAGTCCTGTTTTAAATATACGGTGCTGCCCCTCCACGAAAAGATTGGTAGTTGTAACTGCGGCGGTGAAAACGAAGCCCTCCTTAAGCCGCTTATCAAAGACGGGAAAATAGTAAGACCACTCCCAAAACCGCAGGAGATAAGGAAGTATGTATTGGAGCAGTTAAAGAAGATAGTCTGAGCTACATTTCAAAACCCATGAAAAAATCTAACCCAACATGGACTCATCCCGGCGGCAAACTGATTGAGATGGGTCCAGAGACCCTGACTCGCGAAGAACTCCTTGCAATCCTCATTGGAACAGGATACAAAGGTAGGACTGCACAGGACATAGCAAAGGATTTCTTTGATAAGTTCTATTCCTTTTATGGATTGCTTGGAAAGAACCCAGTCGACCTCTTAAAAATTAAGGGATTGAAAGAGGGCAAAATAAAAAGAATTGCTGCTGCTTATGAAATAACAAAGAGGATAATAAATGAAAAAGGGTGGAATCTGCCTGCTGTGAGAAAGATTACCCTTGAATTGCCTACTCTCTCTGATGCCGGGCTTCTTGCCATTTTAATCGGAAGCGGATATAAAGATAAGACTCCTGTAGCTCTGGCAAATGAATTATTAAAAAAATATTCGTCACTAAGCGGTATAATGGGTCAAAAACTCTCTGATATGGCAAAGATAAAAGGCTTGGGCGATGTGAAGATAGTAAGGATCGCAGCAGCCTATGAAATAGCCAGCAGAATGGTGAAAATCCTTGAAGCGGAATAGATTAAAAACTGAACGAGAAAGAAAAGCCTCGCTGACGGGGATAGAGGAGAAACATCTCAACCGTCAAATCCCGCCACTTGCCCATACGTCCATGTATCTCTGGCATAAGTACTGGTCACGGAAGACATGGAATGTAGTAGGGGAGTTTATCAAGGCATACTGCCCCGAAGGTGGAATTGTGTTTGACCCCTTTGCAGGAAGCGGTATTGCTGCAATGGAGGCATTGAAAAGCGGGAGAAGGGCGATTGTCTGCGACCTGAATCCAATAGCTACCGAAATTATACGGCTAACTATAAAGCCTGTTAATGAAGTTCATCTTTACGAGGCTTTTAAGAAAGTTGAGGAAAAGGTAAAAGAAAAGATTGAAACACTTTATCATACTGTATGCAGGAAGTGTAAAAAAGAGATAGTTTTTGATTGTGCAATTTGGGAAGGTAAAAATTGCAAAGAAATTCGTTACCAGTCATGCCCTCACTGTGGAGACAGGCAGGAAAAAGATTGCAAACTTACAAGATACGATAAAGACCTTCTTGAAGATATAGAGAAAAAGGAAATCAAGGAATGGTATCCCGCAAACAGGCTCTACTATCCTGATGGTAGGCCATTTATTAAAAAAGAAAAATACGAATCGGTAGAGCAACTTTTTACAAAACGCAACCTCCAAGCCCTTGCATGGCTTATGGAGACTATAGAAAAAGAGCCTGATAAGGATTTGAGGGATTTTTTAAAAATTGGGTTTTCTTCAATGAGCCATTTGTGTACAAAGATGATGCCTGTAAGACCAACCCGTCCATTTAGTTCTGTATGGAATGAACACAGTTATTGGTCAGCAAGTGAATTCATGGAATCAAATGTCTGGGATAAATTTGAAAGTGCAATAAACGGTCATCAGGGACTTCTGAAGGCAAAGGCAGAATCCAATAAATTTTTTAAGGATATAAAAATTGCATCCTCCTTTGAACAGGTCATCTCCGGCAAGGCAGATGTCTATATTTACAACGGTTCATGTCTCGATTTGATGAATAAGATGCCTGAAGGTGAAATTGACTACATCTTTACAGACCCGCCCTATGATGCCTCAATTCAGTTCGGCGAGCTTTCGTATATGTGGGTTTCATGGCTTAAGATGAACGGCGATTATCTGAATGATGTTGTTGCAAATGAGATTGTCAGAAATGAACGGCAGCATAAGGATTTTGCTGTTTATCATTCCCTCCTTTCATCGAGCTTTCAAAAGATGTTTAAGGTTTTAAAGTCCGGACATTTTCTTACCGTCACCTTTCACAACCCTACCTTCAAGGTTCGTAATGCTACCATAAGGGCGGGCGTATTTGCAGGTTTTGAATTTGAAAAGATACATCACCAGGAGCTTGCAAGACCGTCTGCAAAGTCTTTACTCCAGCCTTTTGGCTCTGCCCAGGGGGATTTTTACCTGAGATTTCAAAAGCTCTCAAAGGTTACCACCCTAAAGCAAGAGGAAATTGATGAGATAAGATTTGAAAATATTGTTGTAGAGTCAACTATAGCACTTTTGGCAGAAAGGGCAGAGCCAACACCATATACAGTTATTATAAATTACATAGACCCTATACTTGCAAAACAGGGATATTTTGCAAGCCTGCACACAGGGCTCGATATAAGCGATATTTTAAAAATACATTTAAATAAAGAGTTTATGCTTCTCCCTGCGATGGTCGGAGGAGCAGAAGGCAAGCTCTGGTGGTTTAAAGATACCTCTATTGTGCCAAGGTTAAATGAAATACCATTAACCGAAAGGGTAGAGCAGACGGTTTACAGGAAGCTGCACCAGATGGGAAAGGTAACATTTACAGAGGTATGGGATGCAGTAAGTACTGAGTTTCCAAATTCCCTTACATCGGACTCTACAAGTATAATGGACGCCCTTAAAATCTATGCAAGGCAGGTAACAGGTGGATACTGGCTTTTAAAACCAGAGATTCAGCAGAGAATAAGACAGCACAATGAAGTGATAGCCATCCTTGCAGTAATAGGGAAAAAACAGGGATATGATATCTGGATTGGCAAGAGGGAGCAGCATGAGAAAGACAGCGGACTAATTGCAACAGGAAAAACCCTTAATGAATATATGACAGTGAAGCATTTGAGGATTGATAATGCCACAAATCAGGATGTAATTGAAAATATAGACCTCATCTGGATAAAGGATAGAAGAGTTAAAGCTATCTTTGAGGTAGAGTCAACTACCGGCATGACCAGCGCTTTGATGCGTGGGTCAAATATTGACAGAGAGGTTGATAAGTTCATGGTTTTACCAGAGGAAAGAGAAGAACAATTCAAAAAAAAGATGAACTCCCCTCTCTTCAAAGAACATTTTGAGAATGAAAATTGGAAATTGATATACTTTGATGCATTAAGGAATGCGTATGTGAAAGATAAAAACAGGGTAGATATTTATGAGTTGATTGATAAGAAGGTTAGACAATCAAAAGGTGAAAATATTTCTGATATACAAGGACGATTATTCTGAAGACTGGTATGAACAGTGCCTTTATAAAGAATATTCTATAAAATGAAATTAAGCCAGTTGGGTGAGTTTGGATTAATAGAAAATGCAAAAGATACTTTTAAGAGTCTCAATAAAAATATTGTTGTAGGAATCGGGGATGACTGTGCTGCTATTAAACCCAGAAAAGGTTTTCTGCTTATTGCCACCACAGATGCCCTTATAGAAGGTATCCACTTCAAATTTTATTATACTAAGCCATACCAACTCGGAATCAAATCAATATATGTAAACCTGAGCGATATTGCTGCAATGGGAGGGATACCCCGCTATGCTTTACTCTCTATAGCAGTCCCGCCGTCGTTTTCAGTTAAGTTCATGGATGAGTTTTTAAAAGGAGTAAAGGAGGGGGCTCAAAAATATAAAGTCTCTGTAATCGGCGGCAACATTTCTTCATCCCCCCCCACTCTCCTCCCCCCACAAGTGGGGGAGGAAAAAGGTGGGGTTTTTTTTATAAATATAACTTTGCTCGGCGAAATCGAGAAAAAATATATGGTCTTGCGGAGAGGAGCAAAGATAGGGGATAAAATTTTCGTGACAGGATGGCTGGGGGATTCGGCGGCAGGAATGAAAATGCTAAAAAGTGGTCAGTGGTCAGTTGTCAGTGGTCAGAGGAGGAAATTGGTAAATAGGCATTTAGTGCCGATTCCACGACTTGCGGAAGGGAGGTTTCTTGCTGTGAAGGGGCTTGCAACATCCATGATTGATATAAGCGATGGGCTGGCATCGGATATAAGGAGGCTCTGCGAAGAAAGTGGAGTCGGTGCAAATATATCTATTAAAAATATCCCTATATCAAAAGAATTAAAGGATTTTACCTCTTCTCAACTCAAAACTCATAACTCAAAACTCATAACTTCCATTGATTTTGCCCTCTACGGCGGGGAAGATTATGAGATCCTTTTTACCGTAAGGCCCGAGAATGTGGCGAAACTGATGGGTTTGTGGAAGGGTATGAAAATTCCCATTACAATGATTGGCGAGATTACAAAAAAAGGAATAAATATTATAAATAAAAACGGCAAAACCGCTCCTTTGCAGAGAGAAGGGTATAACCATTTCTCCTTATAATCTTTAGTAACTTATGAATAAGATTTTGCGCAAAATGGCAAGAAAATTTTATGCAATAGGGAGGTGATTTTTATGATGCCCGAGACGATGCACCAATACTGGTGGGGTTTTTTGGGGTTTGGACCGATATTTATGTTTTTGTTCTGGATTCTGATAATCATCGGAGTAGTTGTTTTGGTTAAATGGATAGCCGGTCAGACAGGCTCAAAGAAAGAAGAATCTGCATTGGAGATCCTCAAAAAGAGATATGCGAGAGGCGAGATAAGCAAAGAAGAATTTGAGTCAAAGAAAAAGGATATTATGTAAGGTGCAGAATAAGGGATGTTCAAATGAGAGGCATGCCATATTCATACGATGCGGAGATTTTTATAATGCGAAGCTAATGCGAAGCTAAATTATTTTGATTTTAAGGTTATTGTGTGCTAAATTTTCTATACAGTAACTTTAGAAGGTTTATTGAATAATGTCTGTATCTATATATCTTGATGTTTGCACACTGAGCCGACCTTTTGATGAGCAGAGTTATTTTAGGATACGATTGGAAACAGAGGCTTTTAATATGGTATTGGCAAAAGTTAGAAAAGGTGATTATAAGATGCTGGTTTCTCCAGTGCATATTAAAGAAATTGATGCTATCCCAGATGATGCTGAGCGTATAGAACTGCAAATACTTTTAAGAAAATTGGGTAAGCCCATTAAAGTAAATATGGCAAAAACAAGAAAACGAGCAGAGGAGTTGGTTAATACTGGTTTTGGAGCAGCGGATGCAGCCCATGTCGCCTATGCGGAAGAGTCAGGCAGCCAGTTTGTCAGTTGTGATGATGCGCTTGTCAAAAAATGTCTTAATCATAATATAAAAGTATGGTGCGGTAATCCTGTTGCCTTTTGCGAAAAGGAGGGAATTAGATGAAGATAGCAAAATATATGGACGAAGAGGCTGTAATAAAAAAAGGAATGGAAGCCCTTATAAAAGAATTAGGCCCAGTAGAAGCAATTCGGTTTATTAACATTCCAAGAAAAAAGAGGATGGAAAGCGTTAAGCGGCACAGAGAGTGGCAGAAGTTGATAGATAAAGAAAAGTTTTTTGATGAGATATTTACCTAATAATCCTACCGCATCGCCTCCTACTAAATATTGAGCAATAATCTCAATCTTTTTTCATTTTTACTATACGGATTAACTTAACCTTATCAAAAATACTTTTCAACACATTATAGCCTAATCTAATCTCCTCTGCTTTTTTTTACAAAATAAATTCAACCCCGCTTTTCACATCAAACCGATTCAACCTTTACCTCCCTGTATGAGTAATTCTTGATTTAATCAGCATAAACTGTGGTATAATAATTTAAAATAAAGGAGGGGATTAAGGGGTGGGGAATCATAATTTAAACAAAATGGAGCAAGAAAGATATGGAAAAGGAAAAAATATGGTCTCAATTTATGACATTACCGTCAGAAGGGCGACAGGAAGCTGCTGACTTTATTGCTTTCCTTTTTGAAAGATATAAACTTCCCTCTCTGAAGAAACGGCAAAAAAAACGGAAAGCAATAAAAGAATCCTTTATTGGTCTTTGGAAAAATCGTAAAGATTTACAAGATAGCACTTCATGGACACGAAGAATTCGTAAACAAGAATGGGCAAGTTGATTCTTATCGATACTGATGTATTGATAGATATTGGTCGTAAGATAAATCTTGCTATTGCTTCTTTAAAACGGGTGGAAGAAGAAGCAGTGCCTGGCATTAGCATTATTACTCAGATGGAATTGATGGTTGGCTGCCGAAATAAAAAAGAGATTTGTATTTTAGAGGATTTTTTGCAAAGTTTTGAAATTATAAGCTTGAATGAAACTATAGGAAATAAATCGGTAGAACTGCTGCGTCAATATCGTCTCAGCCATAGTCTGCTTATTGCCGATGCCTTAATTGCTGCAACATCACTTACCATTAATTCTCCTCTTTTAACAAAAAATCAAAAAGACTATCAATTTATAAAAGGTTTAGAAATGCTTTCATATCCTTATTATTGAAAAAACAGGCTATATCCGAATCTGCCAACGTATAAAATTATCCTTCACTCTTCTCTGATTGCATCAAAATGATAGGAAATTGGTTTTCACAGAGGATATTGCAGAGTTACTTAAAATGGCTGTCAAATTTGTAAATGCAAAAAACTGT
>CAYMMR010000018.1:0-21208 GCA_964391545.1 uncultured Nitrospinota bacterium
TATACAAACAGAAATAGCAGTATCAAAAATATTATTTGTCTCATCCTATTACCCTTTTGGAGATTGTATAAAAAATGGTTGTATGATAGTATATCATAAATTGGATTTGGGCGGGCGTAACTCAGTTGGTAGAGTGTCAGCTTCCCAAGCTGGATGTCGCGGGTTCGAGCCCCGTCGCCCGCTCCAAAAAAACAGTATTAAGTGTTGAGTGTTAAGTATTGAGCAAGAGAATGAATTTTTATTCAACACTCAACACTCAACACTCAACACTCAACAATTAACACTTATCACTCACTATGTATGCCGACTTGCACATTCATACGACTTATTCCGACGGCTCTTTCTCTCCTTCCGCAGTCCTCCATCATGCCCTTAAAAACGATTTAAGCATAATATCCATTACTGACCATGACTCCGTAGACGGCGCAGCCGTCTCGATAATAGAAGGTGAAAAAGCCGGCATCGAGGTTATACCAGGAATCGAGGTCAGCGCTACTGTTGATACCGGCGAGGTGCATATCCTCGGGTATTTTATTGATTATACTAATGAGGCTCTGTTAAAGGAGTTAAAACGGATACAGGACATAAGAATGAATAGGATATCCGTAATGGTCAATAAACTGAAAAAGCTGTCAATAGAAATTGATTTAAAGGAGCTTATCGAATACAGTTCTGCAAGCTCTATCGGCAGGCTGCATCTTGCCAACTTTTTAAAAAGGAAAGGGGTTGTAGGGACGGTATACGAGGCATTCGAAAAATATATCGGCTCCGGAAAACCCGCTTACGAAAAGGTGAATGCCTTAAGCCCTAAGGAAGGCATAGAGCTTATATCGAGCGCAGGCGGCATCCCTGTTTTTGCCCATCCGGGACTTACGAAGAGAGACGACCTTATACCGGATATGATTGGATGGGGTTTGAGGGGAGTGGAAGTTTATCATAGCAGTCATTCCGATGAAGATACATACCATTATTTTAAAATGTCTAAAGATAAAGGGCTTTTAATAACCGGCGGCTCCGATTGCCACGGCGATATGAAGCTAAATATATTGATGGGGAGGGTAAAACTCCCGATTCGATTTGTGGAGAGGCTGAGAGAAGAGGCAAATACGAAAAAAAGTGAAGAAAAAATGCTGGTGTAAAAATTTGCCACCGAGTTCACGGAGAAATAAAATCATGGGACACGGATTTTCACAGATACACACAGATAATAACTTAATTTTTAAAAATCTGTGCTTATCTGTGTCCAAATTTAGTTTTTTATTTTTTGTTTTTTCATCTGTGCCCTCTGTGTCCTCCGTGGCTTATCAAATCTTCTCTTCTTACTCCGAGGCTGCGGAAATTCCCCCCGACGAAAAAAATACTTTTACTCTCGCCAAAAGCCTTTATGCCGACGGGCTGTTCGATATGTCTTTAAAGCAGTTTGATCGTTTTATCGAGAATTACCCCGACAGTTCGTTATTATCTGACGCCTATTTTTTTAAGGCAGAGGCATCGAGAAAATCGGGGAGAGATAAAGATGCGCTTTTAATTTATAGGAAAATATTGGATATAGAGCCTGCAAAGGCGGATGACATTACTAAAAAGATGGCAGAATGCTCGAAAAATATTATATCGAGCAAGGTCAAAGAAACGGGGGATGAGGAAATATTGCTTGAAATTTTTGCGGATATATTTCAGAGGTATCCCGAGAAGGGTTATTCCTCAGGGCTTGCATACTATTACGCCGATTCGCTTTATCGAAGACAAAGATACAACGAATCCCTCTGGATTTTCGAGAGGCTCTCGGAGAAGATGCCGCAGGATGTCCCTCCGGACGAGCTTTTTTATAAATTGGCGGAATGCTACTACAGGACAGGAAATATGAAGCAGGCATTGGAAAAATGGTTTTATGTGATGAATAAATATCCAAAAACAAGATTTGCGGAGATGTCGCTTTATAACTCGGGAGTTATCTATTTTTCGGAGGGGGATTATAAAGAAGCGAGGGCGAGGTTTGAAAAGCTGACGATTAATTATCCCGAAAGCAGTCTGCTTAAAAAGGTTAAATACGGAATTGTCTGGTCCCTATGGAAGGAAGGTATAGAGGAAGATGCAATAAACCATATCATACAATTGGAAGAAGGAAAGGATGATGAGGATATTGTCTCTGCCTGCGAATATTTTTATAAAAAAGATTTCGCAAGGGCTTATGAGGATGCAAGAAATGGCTTTGAAAAAAATCCCGCCGAAAAATATAAAGATGCCGCCCTCTATCTTATGGGGAGAAGCGCCGAAGAAATGGAGGATATGAGCGGGGCGATCGAGCTTTATCTGCAATTGATTAAGGAGTTTCCTGACAGCCCCTATGCAGGCGAGGCTTATATAAAGGCAGGCAAGATATATTTATCCTTAAAGGATTTAGACTCTGCAATAAATATTCTAAAGGCATATAGAGAAAAAAAATCCCATTCTTTACATCATCGGCATAACGGAGGGCAGGATATGTCCCTGAAGGATTCTGCGATTTCGGATATTTTACAGACAGGAAATAATTATATCGAGACAGGGGAAACCGAAAAGGCAATAGAATTATACATGGATTTCCTCGATAACACATCTGACCTTCTTTTAAACCTGTTGATAAAAAGCAAATTAAGGGATATTTATTTTTCAAAAGGTATGTATAGGGAATATATAGAGATGTCCCCTGATTTTAACGACTATGAGCCGTCGGTAGCTGCAATGGAGATTGGAGAGGAAAATTTACATCGAGAAGAAGCCGGGCAGGAACAGGTTGGAAAGGAGAATGTCCCCGAAACTTTGCCTCGGAAAATCGAATCCAATGTTATAACTTTATATATGACTGCCGATGCGCTGGTAAAATCAGGGAGGACGGAAAAGGCTAAAGAGCTTTTTAAAAAAATTATTGCCGATTACCCGGAGGAAGATAATCTGGACGATAAAAAATTGAATATCGGACTTTTTTTTCTTAAAGAAAAGGAGTATGATATAGCAATAAAGTCCTTTACGCAGGTTATAAACGGGGGCGGGGACAACAAGTTAAAGGCAGAGGCTCATTTCTGGCTGGGAGAGGCATTCCAGAATTCCGATAAATGGGAAGATGCAGCATTGGAATACCTTAAAGTTACATATCTTTACCCTGAAAACGACCTGTGGTCAGGGACAGCCAGGTTT
Source organism: uncultured Nitrospinota bacterium (assembly GCA_964391545.1). Classification (GTDB taxonomy): domain Bacteria; phylum Nitrospinota; class Nitrospinia; order UBA9942; family UBA9942; genus JACQEW01. The sequence goes on from CAYMMR010000018.1 coordinate 3,175, forward strand.
AGGGCAGGAGAGATATTTGAAGCGCAGGGGAAACTAAACGAGGCTCTCTTGATGTATCAAAAACTGGCATTAAAATATAAAAACGACGAACGGGGAAAGTTCGCTGCAAAAAAAGTAGAAGAAATAAATAAAGTCAGGAGTCAAGAATCAAAAAAATAGGAGGAAAGAGATGCGTTTGAAGAACGAAATGGTAGATTATATTGCCGGTTCTATTGTAGAGGATTTGCTTAAAAGCGGTCTTATAGAAATAGATTGTCCGAAAGAAAAGATAGCGGATTCAATCGGACAAATAATTACCGCCGATCTGATAGTGGAGGATAAGCTAAATGATGAGGTGAAGGAGTTATTGAAAAGCCATGAGACCGAATTGGATAAAGGAAATATAGATTACAGAAAAATGTTTCTTATGGTCAAACAGAGGCTGGCAAAGGAAAGGGGGATAATACTGTGAAACTGAACAGGGAAAAGATAAACCACCTTTCGAAATTGATTATTTCTGGGCTGGCAAATGATGACAGGATAGAGTTCTTCGAGGAGGAGAATAAGATAAGATTGGAGATTGTTAATATAATGACCAATATACTGAAAGACGATGACGAGATAGATACTGCGGTAAGAAATACACTGGCATCTTACTCAAAGAATATACGGGAGGGATCTCCCGAATGGGATGTCCTCTATGATAAACATTACAACGAAGAGACGAATAAGAGGAGAGGCTTTTAAGAAATATTCAAAGCCTTCTCCGTTTTTAATTCTTCCTCCTTTCTTTCTAACCAAGGCTTAAACACGAATTGCACGAATGGACAAATTGCACAAATAATACAAAAGCCAAATATCGAGCGCCAAGCATCAAACAAATTCCAATAATCCAAAACTCAGATTCCAAAAGCTTGGAACATTCGAATTTGAAATTTGGATATTCTTTTATGAATGAGCTATTGGAAAAATACAGGGAAGAGTTTTTACGCTGTATGAAATGCGGAGGCTGCCAGGCTGTCTGCCCGACATACATAGAGACCGGAGACGAGTCAATGGTGGCTCGGGGAAGGCTTGTCCTTTCGGAGTCGGTCCTCGACGGCAAACTTGGTTTAACGGATGGCTTAAAGGAAAGGCTTTCGAAGTGTCTGAGTTGTATGGCATGCACGGAAACCTGTCCTGCCGGTGTTGATGTGGTGAAACTCCTTACGGCTGTAAAGAGCCAGATTATCGAAGACAAGGGATTAGACCCTATTTCAAGCTTTGTGCTTAGAGGCATACTCAAAAAAGAAAGATTTTTATCATCGGCATTAAAAATCATGGAATTATCGGCAAGACTTTATAATTTTATTCCTTCGGGCGGCTGGCTCTGTAGATTTATGCCTTTTACAAAAGACGGGGTAAAGAGATTTATACCGCACTTTATCGGCAGAAATTTTAGGTGGGGATTGCCGGAGGCGATAAAGGCAGATAATCCTGCGGCAAGGGTGGCATTCTTCGCAGGATGCATGACGGATTTTGTATATCAGGATGCAGGGAAGGCCGTAATATCCGCTCTCAATAAGGCAAATATAGAAATAATATTACCAAAGGAGCAGATTTGCTGCGGCGCACCTGCATACTATATGGGCGACAGAAAGACTGCTGTTGATATGGCAAAAAGAAATATCGAGACATTTAAGGGCTTAAATGTAGATGCAATAGTAACCTGTTGTGCTACATGCGGGACAATGCTGAAAGAGGTGTATCCGGTTTTAACCGGCTCCAGCGTAATTTCCGATAAGGTTATCGATATACAAAAATTTATCGCAGACAGGCTTGAGATTTTTAAACTCCGAACTCCGAACTCCGAACTCCGAACTCCCATAAAGGTTACCTACCACGACCCGTGTCATCTCAAAAGGGGACAGAATGTCATATCCCAACCGAGAGAGATATTGAAAAACATACCCGGAATAGAGTATATTGAGATGGAGGATTCGGATAGGTGTTGCGGCGGCGGAGGGACATTCAGCCTGCAGCACTATGACCTTTCCCTTTCAATCGGGAAACATAAGGCTGAAAAGATTAAAAAAACCGGCGCGGATATTGTTGCCACAGCATGCCCTTCATGCCAGACGCAGTTGAGCGATATTTTAAACAGGGCGGGAATAAAGGCAAAAGTGGTTCATACGGTTCAGTTATTGGAGGGGACACTGAAATGAAAATTTCAAATTTAAGGAATTTTTTTATATTTTGCATCTTGTATCTTGCATCTTACATCTTGTATCTTCCTGTATATGCCAATACTTTCTACCTCGATGGCGAGATATTTTCCGATATAAATATGGAGATTGCCAAGGAGATTAAAATACCGCGGGGCATAAAAAACTTTTCCGTATATATCGGCAATATTCAATCCTTTTCGTCCCCGACATTCAATCAGCAGATACTATCCTTTAACAGCAAATATTCGACAGCACCTTCGGCAATAGAAGACAAGCTCGATGAAAATGGGAATCGTTTTTCAATCGTCCGGTGGGAGAACCCGCCTTCTGAATTAAATATTACCACCTCGTTTAAAGTAAAATCAAAGGTAACCTTTTCGGATTTAAAGAGCAAATCGTCCTTTCCTGTAAGCAATATCCCTCAGGATGTTAAAAAATATTTATCGGACTCCCAGTATGCGCAGAAAAATGACCCTGCAGTTGTTTCCCTATCTAAAAAACTTACTGACGGGGTGAAAACCCAGCATGATGCCGCAACGAATATAGTGAACTGGGTTGTAGATAATATGAAGTATACATTAGAGCCTCCGCAATACGATGCCTTGTATTCATTAAAAACAGGAACGGGCAACTGCCAGAATTTTTCAAATCTATCGGCGGCGCTGTTAAGGGCAGCGGGTATTCCGGCGAGGGTTGTGATAGGGTTTACGGTTAAAAACAACTGGAAGGTCCGGCATATAAAAGAAGGCTCTACGCGCACCTTGAGCCTTGCAGACGGAAGGCACGCATGGTTCGAAGTTTACTACCCCGACATTGGATGGGTGGAATACGATGCACAGCAGACCCTTACATTTGTAAGCACACGATATATAAGACAGGGTGTTGGCGTTGACAGTAAAGAAATTTCGGACGGACTATATAAATGGACATGGATTCAAAAGACGAATGAAAGCCCTGGTGTAAAGGAGGTTATAAATGCGACCTTCGAGAATGACAAAAACGAAGTTCAATCCGAGAGATTCGTCTCGAATCCTAAAAATCACCTGTTCGGTGTCCTGCTTGCTGCCATAAAGGAGGAATTGCCTGCGATTCCAAAGCTGCCGGAAAAAAAGGAGATTCCGCCACCGCCGGTTAAGCCCGAACTGCCGCCCCCTCCGCCGCCAAAGAAAGATTTTGGCGATTTAACGAAATTAAAATACACAAAGCCTGCGGAATTTGGAAACCTGAAATTTCCTGAAATAATAGACATATTTGCAAAGAAAGCGGAAGTTTCTACTACTACGGATGTCTCGATGTCCAGCAGTTTTGTAGTGGAATCGGCAGAGTATGTTACGGATAAGGAGGTCTTTGCCCAATCCTTTGAAATAAATACTCCCATGATAATAAAGGATATTTCGCTGGCAATGCACAAATTCGGAGGGACTCACGGAAATTTGTGGATAGAGATTGTGGAGGATAAGGACGGCTCGCCCGTAGGAGATAAAATAGAAAGCGACAGGATACCCATAAACAATGTCCGATATTTTAACGGCTATAAATGGATACCATTCAGCCTCGAAAGCCAAAGGATAATATTATCGCCGGCAAGATACTGGGTTGTATTGAGATACTCAGGCGACGCCATATTCAACTGGTTCTATATTTACGGCAATCCTTATGGAATTCCGGATGATACAAAGTCAACTCTAATCCCCTCCACCCCCCCTTTAGTAAAGGGGGGAGAAGGGGGGATTACAGAGTGGAATAATATATTAAGCTACGATTTTAATTTCAGGGTAAGGGGGATGGAGGCGGAGTAAGAAGATTGACGAGGAGTAGAATTTATTGTATATCCCTCTGTCTCAAAAAAAGAACTTTATGAATTTCTGAAGTTAGCCCTTTCCTCTACTATTAACTATAAATTTCCTTTGCCTCATTATTACATACTGAGCTATAAAATCCTTATCTTGCAGCCTCATGTTTATGAACTCTATGCCGCACCTATTCTTTACGGAACCCTTTATAAAACACCTGACCAATCCACTTGTTATAATTTCTCTATCTTCTTTTGGGAGACTGAATTTCATCCTCTCGAAAACCATCCCTATCTTTATCTCTTTATCGCTGCGGCGCGTAAAAAATACCAGCCCACATTCGCTGATATCCGCAACTTTCTCCGTAAAGCCCTCCATTATCTTCACAATTATAGGGTTGTCTACAGAAGGGGATACCCTGAAAAATTTCCTTCTTTGAACTTTATTTACGGTGGACGGAAAGGCTATTTTAATCGAAGATAATTTGCCCTCGACCATTCGAACAAATCTTGTATCGAAATAATGCAGGACGCCATCAATCTTATATTCGACCCTAATACTTTTTGACGACTCAATATGTCGATTACCGTCTTTTGGTATTACCGTATCTATAATAACCGCAGAACATCCTTTTTCCATCTCAAGAAATACACTGCTGAATGTGACTGGCATGTCGTCAATCTTTAAGACGAGTTGAAGGTTTCTATTGCAGGCATATTCAAGATTAGATTTGATTTCTGCCTGAGTGTTCAAGGACATTTATTGATATCACTTCCTTTTTTGTTATTTATTTCAACAGATATGATTTAATATAAAAAATATCCTCAATGGATATAATAATATATCTGCTACAATAAATTGTCAATATATTTTTGCTGTATTAGTGCATTTAATCCCTCCTGTTTTATCGGTATGATTTATAGGAGGGAAAATGAAGATAAAAGAACTTATAGGTAAAAGAATTCAAGAGTTACGAAAAGCACAAGGATTATCTCAGGAAGATGTTGCTGAAAAAGCGGACATAAGTCCAAATTATCTCAGCCGTATTGAATGTGGTAAGGAAAACCCAACCCTCGATATGCTAATAAAACTTGCAACTACCATTGAGGTTGAGATGCAGGAGATATTTGATTTTGGGCATGGGGTGGGTCCGAATCAGCTTAAAGACACTATGAATCAACTTATAAAAGATATAGATGAGGAGAAACTCGGGCTCGCGGTTAAAATATTGCGGGCGGTAATGCGGTAAACTTATTTAGTAAAAACCTTATCGAAAAAACTCGATTACGCGGAATTTCATAGCAACCAACAGATTGGAGCTTTTTAGTAAATTCTTTGTAGGTCATACTCCGTAATTACTCAATATCTTGTGGTGACAACCCCCTAACCCCCTTTATTAAGGGGGAATAGAGGAATGGATTATTTATTTTCCATAAGATATTGAGTAATTACCATGCTCCTGTAAAAACTAAAAAAGGTTCAATCTACAAAATTGAATCGGCAAAAAACAGAATCTGCGGAATTAAAGATTTAATAGTTTCAGCCGCTTTAAAAGTTTCTCATCGATTTCAAGAATTTTCTTCTTTACAGACTTTAAATTTATATCAGCCTGTCTATCGTCAATAAGATTTTTGATGTCCAAAATATCTCTATCACTTCCAGCTATAATTTTAAGGACAATGAGGTCTTCTACGGATGCTACTTTTATATTGAAATCCATTAATTTCTTTCCATTTTTTACTATCTTCTTTTCCCATGGCTTACTGGCAAAAACAATATCGATCTGTGGATATATATTTGAGGTGAGACGGATATAAAGTGGAATCTCATCGGATTTTTTCCCAATCCTCAGATGTGCTGTATATCCGGCATCTCTGAATTTCTGACAAATATTCATAGCTGTATCTTTAGGGGCGTCCAGCAGAAAATCAATATCCCTTGTTGCCCGAATCTTATCGTCATCGATGAGCCATGCGTTTACAGCCTGAGCGCCTATCATCACATAAGCAAAGTCCTTCAATACTTTTTTGATAATTTCTATTGCTTTATCGTAAGGGTTTTTTGCCATATTGTTTTTTAATCGCCTTTCTTAATCGCCTGATAAATTTATGCGCCTCGATGGATGTCCTTATGCGGTCGAGCGTGCTTGTCTTACCTTCTTTATCTTTCCAGATATGGCTTTCCTGTCTCATTACTCACCCATAGAAACTTGCCGCAGACTTTCACTGACAAATCTAATAGAATTCAGAATTCAGGAGTCAGGAGTCAGAATAAAAACAAAAATTGCCGTTCTTCTAAATTTTCTATTCTGGTTTCTGTGTTCTACTCTTTCTTTAGTCTGTGTAGGTCAGTGGCTAATTCTTTTCCGATTTTATAGGGTTAGGGTCTTTAGCGCTGCCTTCCAGCGCCTCAAGTTTTTCCTTAAGAATTGCCTGCTCCTGTATTAAGGTTCTCATCTCGTTTTCATGCTCCGATATTAATATGGAGAGTCGTATCGATACCCATAAGACTACCGAGATAATGATAAGAAATAGGGCGGCAGGTCCATACTCTATTCCAAGAAAGGAAGCAATGGTATCAATCAAGGGACGGGAGACGGATATAATCAGGAAAAACAGGGCTACGGCAAACCATATCAGCGAATACTCGTCCCGTATCTTCTGTCTCCTTATCAAATTAAAAATAAAGAGGAAGATAAAAAGTGATACCGCTATGCCGAGAAATTCAATTTTCAAATTTACTCCCTCCTCTTTTTTTCTATCGGCTGAATCGGGCAAGGATTGCGAGCATCACCTTGACCATGTAATAAATCGTTTTTATAGGAGTTATCGAGGACTCTCCTGCAGTCCTCTCCTGCATAACAACAGGTTCCGGTTCAGGGTAATCGCTTGGATAGTAGCGTGTAAGAAATTTTATCGCCTCTTTTGAGTATGCCCTGAACCCGGAGGTATTATCCGTTACTTTCTGTCCAATCAATGCGGAATTTACGAGCCTGAATATGAAATTTCCGAATCTCCGCATGGGAGATGAAAGAAATCCCCTTTTCTCAAGATAGCGGGAGCCGATTACCATGTCGGCTTCTCCATTCGCAACAGGTGTTATAAGTTTTTCCGCCTCCGATGCCCTGTGCTGCCCGTCTCCATCGATCTGCACTGCAACATCATAGCCGCCCTTTAAGGCATAGCGGAAGCCTGTCTGAACTGCGCCGCCTATTCCGAGATTTATAGGGAGGTCAATCAATTTTACGCCGTCCTTTGATTTTACTGCATCGGCCGTTCTGTCTGTTGACGCATCGTTAATGACAACTACATCCGCCTCCGGCAGATGCTTTTTTATATCTTCGATGACGCCGATAATTGAATTTTCTTCGTTGTATGCAGGGACTATTGTTAAGATTTTTTTGTTCATGCAGTATAGAGCTGTTTTATAAGATACCTTCCAAAGAGATTGGCAACCGGCGTCGGGAGATTGCGCCAAACAAAGGAATAGATGTTAAAGAGAGGACTCCCTTCCGGATTGAAAAGATTTTCTTTATCGCCTTTATCTCCTTCGGCAAAAAGATATTGATAATATAGTTGAACCGGCGCTGCGCCCCATTTCTCTTTGAAGTGATATGTGCCCCTACCTTTCTGGCTCCTCCCCATATCAAAGAAAGAAAAGCCCTCCTTTACTCCATGCTGAATAGCCTCCCAATATATCAGGTCATTCACACACAGGGGATTATACTCTATAAGAGTTGCTGCATAGGGCACGCTTAATATATCTTTAAAAGATATAAGCAGCATGCCTCCGATTATTTTACCTTTATATAATGCAAGGATTATTTTTGAATTTTTATTAAAATTCTTGATTATTGCCTCTATATAACTCATGGGATATGTGGGGAAAGAAAGCTCCTTCATCCTTTTTGAAAATACCCTATAAAAATCATTAACAAACCCGCGGTCATTTCCGGTAATAACCTCGATGCCCGATTTCTGCGCCTTTCTTATCTGGTTCCTTACCTTTGGCGAAAAGCCATTCCACAACCCATCTACTCCGGAGGACAGATTGAGGTAAAAAGTGAAGTTATCCTTTCTCGTAAAAAAAATGTCGGAGGGGTAAGAGACAATCTGTCGTATCTCGACATACCTTGCCCTGCAATCTTTCATCAGTTCCTTTAATCTGTTGATGAGAGGAAGGGTATCGAATTGATTCCCATTTGAACATAATCCTGATTGTGTAAGATAAGGCGTGGAGACAAGAAAAGACCCTCTCCCGATGAGAGGGCTTTTTATAAGGACAAGCGGCAAAACCCCTCTAAGTTTTTCATTTTCTTTTATCAAGAGATAGAAGGTCTTAAAACCAAAAACATCTTCATAGATTGTTTTCCAATCGAAGAGGGAGGCGAAGGAGGCATTCCCGCTCTCCTTCAAAAATCCGTTCCATTTCTCTTTTATTTCATTATTATTTACAACATCTACAATGACCATCGTTTAAGTGCTAAGTGTTAAGCGCTAAGCATTAAGTGTTAATAATTTACTCAACACTCAACACTAACCACTCAACACTCATTCACGCCCCGCAGCATTTTTTATACTTCTTCCCGCTCCCGCATGGGCAGGGGTCGTTTCTGCCTACTTTCTTGCCATCCCTCTTAGCCTGAGACGGCGCTTCGCCTCCATTTCCTCCCTGTCCTCTGTGCTCAAACACCCTCTGTCTCTTCGGCGCTATCCCGGCTATTGCCTCCTCTTTTGCAACCTGAATCTTAAATATATAGCTTGTTATCTCCTCCCGTATCCTCCCTATCATTGCAGCAAAGGCATCGAATCCCTCTTTTTTATATTCGGTTAACGGGTTTTTTTGGGCATAGCCCCTGAATCCTATCCCCTCTTTTATGTGGTCCATAACAAGGAGATGGTCCTTCCACTGATTATCTATAATCTGGAGCATGACCATCTTCTCTATATAACGCATCATCTCTTTTCCCATTTCCGACTCTCTGTTCGCATATTTCTGCTGCAATGCCTCAATGAGCGCATCCTTCAGGGATCCCTGTGTAATCTCGTTAATAGCAAGACTCTGCCCGCCGTCAATCGATAACTTTCCATCATTGGATGTTATGTTCATGGAAAACTGCCTGATTAAAAATTCCTTTAAACCGTTTATATCCCAATCCTCGGGGTGCTTATCCCCATCAACATATACGCCCACTGTATCATCTAGCACCTCATCAGCCATCTCAAAGAACATATCCTTTAAGCTCTCGCCCTCCAAGACCTGCCTCCTCTGCTCGTAAATAACCTCCCTCTGTTTGTTCATAACATCGTCATATTCGAGTAGGTGCTTTCTAATATCGAAGTTATGCGCCTCTACCTTTCTCTGCGCATTCTCGATTGCCTTTGTTATCATCTTATGCTCGATTGGCTGGTCTTCTTCCATGCCGAGTCTTTCCATCAGCCCGGATATTCTATCCGAGCCGAATATCCTCAAGAGGTCATCCTCGAGAGAGAGATAAAATCTGGATGACCCCGGGTCTCCCTGCCTCCCCGAACGTCCCCTCAATTGATTATCTATTCGCCTCGATTCATGCCTCTCTGTTCCGAGGATATGGAGTCCGCCGTTTTTCACTACCTCATGTTTTTCCTTTTCGCACTGTGTTTTAAGCTCTTCGTATGTCTTATTTCTATCCTCGTGGGATAAATCGGGCTCATTTTCAAACCGCCTCTTTGCGAGAAAATCGGGGTTTCCTCCAAGGAGTATATCCGTTCCCCTTCCTGCCATATTCGTTGCAATAGTAACTGCCCCAAGCCTTCCAGCCTGCGCAACTATCTCCGCCTCTTTTTCGTGATATTTGGCATTTAGGACATGGTGCTTTATTCCTTTCTTCTTCAGCATATCGCTGATCCGCTCGGAATTTTCTATGGAAATCGTTCCAACCAGAACAGGCTGCCCCCTCTTATGCAACTCGTCTATCTCCCTTGCAATTGCGTTGAACTTCTCCTTTTCCGTCCTGTAGATTACATCCGGGTTATCGTTTCTAATCATGGGTTTATTAGGAGGGATTACAAGAACCTCCAATTTATATATCTCCTGAAACTCCGCTGCCTCCGTATCCGCAGTTCCTGTCATACCGGCGAGCTTGTTATAAAGCCTGAAATAGTTCTGGAATGTGATTGTGGCAAGTGTCTGGTTCTCGTTCTCTATCTTGCACCCCTCTTTCGCCTCTACTGCCTGATGAAGCCCGTCGCTCCATCTTCTGCCCGGCATCAGCCTGCCCGTGAATTCATCTACGATTACGACCTGATTATCTTTTACTATATAGTCCACATCCTTTTTGAACAACGTGTGAGCCTTCAATCCTTGCTGGACATGATGAAGTATCTCTATATTGGACGGGTCGTAAAGGTTCTCCACAGATAGGAGCCCCTCTGCCTTTGACACGCCGTCTTCCGTCAGGGTGGCGCTCCTCATCTTTTCGTCAATCTGAAAATCCGCATCCTTTTTCAATCTCGGGATTATCTTGTCAATCTTGTAATATTTATCCGTAGATTCCTCGGCAGGACCTGAAATGATTAGCGGCGTTCTCGCCTCGTCTATCAGGATGCTGTCAACCTCGTCCACAATCGCATAGTTAAGCTCTCTCTGGACATAGGCATCAATCGAGAACTTCATATTATCCCTGAGATAATCGAAGCCGAATTCATTATTTGTTCCATAAGTTACATCGCTTCCATAAGCCTCCTGCCTCTTTCTATCGTCCATATCATGCTGGATGATTCCTACCGAAAGCCCGAGAAATTTATAAATCTCGCCCATCCAGTTGGCATCTCTTTTGGCAAGGTAGTCGTTTACCGTAATTACATGAACACCCCTGCCGGTGAGGCTGTTTAAATAAACAGGGAGGGTTGCCACAAGGGTCTTTCCTTCTCCTGTCTTCATCTCGGAGATTTTGCCTTCGTGAAGGGCAATCCCGCCTACAAGCTGGACATCGAAGTGCCGCATATTCAAGGTTCTCTTCGATGCCTCTCGCACAACAGCGAATGCCTCCGGCAGAATGTCATAGAGCATATTTTCTATTGCCTGATTTTTATCCTTGGCTGTAATATCCGGACCGAGACTCGATAGGGCATTATTCAATCTCTCCTTAAATTCGCCTGTTTTTGCCCTCAGGGCATCATTGGAGAGTTTATGTATTTCCGGCTCGAGCCTGTTTATCCTGTCTACATACTCCTGTAGCCTTTTCAATTCCCTGTCATTTCTGCTTCCGATAAATTTTTTAAGAATACCGCCTATCATAGATAATTTACCTCGAAATTAAATGTTATATTTCGCGCATATTTGCACAGATATTAAATTATATATAGAAATTGCCGTTAATACAAGAGCGATTACCTTGACACTATTAAAGGCAGGTGATATATTTCTTAGCATGGATATTTCAAAATTAGACCAATTGGAATCTCATATACTCGGTTTAATCAAAAGCATGGCGGAATTGAAAAATGAAAACGCCTCTTTGAAGGGGAAGATAAGCCAGCTGGAAAAAGAAAATAAGAGATTTTTGGAAGAAAGGGATGTTATAAAGACGAAGATTGACGGCATGATGAAAAAATTAGAGAGCCTTTAAATGAAAAACACAACTCAGGTCGAGATATTCGGCGGCAGCTATACTATCAAAAGCGATGCCGACACTTCCTATACCATGGAGTTGGCAAATTTTGTAGACGGCAAGATAAAAGAGGTTGCGGAAGGCGCCCCTGCCGTGTCTTCGCATAAAATTACCGTTCTTGCCTCGATGAACATAGCTAACGAGCTCTTTCAAGCGAGAAAGGAGCATAAGGATAGGAATCTTCAGGCTAATGAGAAGATTGAGAGATTGATCCGGATTATCGAGGATAGCCGGAAGAAAGATTTTTCTTGATGCAGGGGTATTTCTGTGATAGTTTATTATTGAATAACGGGTTAAAGATTTAATCCCCTGTCATGCACGAGGTGGAGAGGAATTTTTGAGCCAACACTCAAAAATTGGGAACCAATTAGAGGCTATGGTGAGTATGCCTGCCATGTGCAGGAAACCTAAAATAGCCCATGCGGATCCCACCTGGTTTGCCAGGTTCAAAATTCCCTTTCTATACGGCATTAAGATGGGGGATTAAATATTCTAAAGGTTTTTAAGGAAAATGATTATTGGACTCGAAAAATTTCTGACAAGCTGCCATAAGAGTTTTATAAATCTTGGAATGCACGGGCATATCAAATTGTTATTGAGCTATATAATAGCGAACCTTTTTCCGAAACGAAACAACCGTTTGGGACAATATTTAACATGGATGATACGGTATCCTGAAATAAAGATATATGCTGCGGCATATAATAGAGGGATACTTCACCCTGAAGTTAGCGAATATATAAAGCTTCGCTCTTTAATAGCCTGTCGGAAATATCCTTTCTTTCCTGCTTTTGCAGGAGCTATTTCGGTCCGGTAGCCTCTGCCCTTAATTAAGCTTAGGGTCTTTTAAACCTTCCAGAATATCTATCTCTTTAACCCTCGATGCAAGGAAATTATATATCCGCAGATTTCTCAGATTAACGCAGATGACAGCACCGCTGTCATTCTGAGGGCGAAGCCCGAAGAATCTTAAAACATAGATTCCTCACTTCGTTCGGAATGACATTTCTGCGTAATCTGCGGATTAATCGTTTTTTTTATCCTTTTCATGCAAAATGATATTTCCGGCATTAAAAAGGAAATAAGAAACAAACTTATATCCATCAGGAACGGTCTCGATGCCGGTTGGATAAAAGAAAGAAGTATCCAAATCGAAGAAAGGCTTTTCAAGGATAAAGATTTTTTAGAGAATGGCAATATCCTCTTTTACGATGCCTTTGAAAAGGAGGTTCAAACAGAGGATATGATAAAAAGGGCTCTAACGATAAAAAAGAGGGTTTTTTTGCCGGTTACGGATTTCAAAAATAAAAATATTTTAATATCGGATATTGGCGAAGGTAAAAAATCGGCGGAGATTGTCTCGGACAATGAAGTGGAAGTGGTAATAGTTCCGGGTATAGCCTTCAGCGAATCGGGCGCCCGTATAGGATTCGGGATGGGGTTTTATGACAGGCTTCTCTCGAGGCTATCCAAAGAGGTTAAGACCATAGGTCTTGCCTTTGATTTTCAGATAGCCAATGAGATACCTGTATGCAGTCATGATTTTATTGTTGATAAAATTATAACGGAGAAGAGGGTAATAGAGTGTAATAAATCGGTAGTCAGTGGTCAGTGATCGGGGCCAGTGTTTTTTCTGCTATTCACTAACTACTGACCACTAATCACTATTAAATGGGGGTAACTATGAGTATAAGCATTAATGCAGTAATGATACTGGCGGCAATATTTCTAGGCGGTATTGCATTGGGATATGCTGTTCGTAAAATCTTTGCGGAGACAAAGGTCAAGACTGCCGAATCTCTTGCCAAGAAGATAATCATCGAGGCTGAAAAAGAAGCGGAAAACAAAAAGAAAGAGGCGCTCATCGAGGTAAAAGAGAGCTTGTATAAGACAAAGGCGGATTTTGAAAAGGAGACCCGTGAAAAGAGAAACGAGATGCAGGTTTTGGAAAAGAGAATCATGCAAAAAGAGGAGAATTTAGAAAAAAGAGTGGAACTCATGGAGAGACGGGATAAGGAGGTCATACGGAGAGAGAAAGAGATAGCTAATGCAGAGGCAAAGATAAAGTCCCTCGAACAGAAATACAACGGCCTCATCGGAGAAGAGCTTCAGAGACTGGAAAAAGTATCGGGCATGACCGCGGCTCAGGCAAAAGAGGAAATCAAGGTAAAACTTCTTAATGATGCGAGAATCGAATCCGCAGCAATGATGAGAAAGATCGAAGATGAGGCTAAAGGAACAGCCTCGGAAAAGGCAAAGATGATAATCAGCCTGGCTATTCAGCGCTGCGCTGCCGACCATGTGGCGGAGACAACCGTTTCCGTAGTTGACCTTCCTGATGACGATATGAAAGGAAGAATCATCGGGAGGGAGGGGAGGAATATTAGGGCGCTGGAAGTTGCGACCGGAGTTGATCTGATAGTAGACGATACGCCGGGAGCTGTAACCATATCCGGCTATGACCCGATTAAGAGGGAGATTGCGAGAATGTCTCTCGAGAGGCTTATATCGGACGGCAGGATACATCCGGGAAGGATAGAGGATGTGGTGGAAAAAGTGAAAAAAGAAATAGCCACCTCCATAAAAGAAGAGGGAGAGAAGGCGGCCTTTGAGGTGGGTATTGACGGATTGCATCCGGAGGAGATAAAGCTCCTCGGCAGATTAAAGTATAGGACAAGCTATTCCCAAAATGTGCTTCAGCATTCGAAGGAGGTGGCTTATCTGTGCGGTATAATGGCGGCAGAACTCGGGGTCAATGTAAAGATAGCGAAGAGGGCGGGTCTTCTCCACGATATTGGAAAGGCAGTTGACCACCAGACAGAGGGAACGCATACGCAAATCGGGGTTGATCTGGCAAGGAGGCATAATGAGTCGAAGATAGTAATAAATGCAATTGCCGCCCACCACGAGGATGTAGAGCCAGAATCCGTGATAGCCGTTCTTGTGGCGGCAGCGGATGCCTTATCCGCATCCCGTCCCGGCGCAAGGAGGGAGATGCTTGAGACTTATGTAAAAAGGCTCGAGCAGCTTGAGAAGATATGTGATACCTTCAAAGGAGTTGATAAGGCTTACGCAATACATGCAGGAAGGGAGATAAGGGTAGTTGTAGAGCCAGATAAGCTTAATGATTCGGAAATAATGTTCCTTGCAAAGGATATTGCCAAGAAAATCGAATCCGAGATGGCATACCCCGGCGAGATAAAGGTTACGGTCTTAAGAGAGGTTAGGGCGATAGAATACGCCCGATAAAAAGGGTCATGGGTCAAGGGTCATGGGTCAAGCAATGTCATTCTGAGCGTAGCGAAGAATCTTGTCTTGCCCCTTGACCCCTGCCCCTTGCCCCTTTAGTGTTCATTATGAAGATATTACTTGTTGGAGATATAGTAGGCAAGGTTGGCAGAAGGGTCTTATCCAATGTGCTTTTTAGGGTCATAGACCAGATGAAGGTGGACTTTACTATTGTCAACTGTGAAAATGCTGCGGGCGGATTCGGGATTACGAGAGAAACGGTAAGCGAGATTTTTAAATGCGGGGTGAATGTCCTTACATCCGGCAACCATATATGGGATAAAAAGGAGACCCTGCAGTTTATCGTCGAAGACGATAGGATATTGCGTCCTGCCAATTATCCTGAAGGTGTGCCTGGCTCAGGGAGCGGAATCTTCGAGACAAATGCAGGGATAAAAATAGGTGTCCTGAATCTGTCGGGAAGGGTATTTATGGACAGTCTCGATTGTCCCTTCAAGGCAGCCGACAGGGAAATCTCAAAAATTAAGGCGTCTTTTCCATCTTCATCGGGAAGGCAGATTATCATAGTTGATATGCACGCAGAAGCCACTTCCGAAAAGATTTCCATGGGATGGTATCTGGACGGAAGGGTCAGCGCTGTAATCGGAACGCATACCCATGTCCAGACCGCTGACGAAAAGATACTTCCGAACGGCACTGCCTATATTACCGATGTAGGAATGACAGGTCCGATTAATTCGGTTATAGGCATAAAAAAGGAGTTGGCTTTGCAAAAATTTCTCACAAAAATACCTAAGAAATTCGAGATGGCAGGCGGCGAAGGGCAGTTTAACGGGGTTATAGTAGAGATAGAGGAAAGCTCGGGCATTGCAAAGGGGATTAAAAGATTGCAGCTGACTGGATAAAGAATAAAGATTATTAGCCACGGATTTACACAGACTAAAGGAAAAAATTAAGGAAAAATAAAAAAACAAAAAAAGAATAAGGACACAGATTTACACAGATAAACACAGATAAAATATAAATAAATCTTTATCCTGATTTTTCTGTGTTTATCCGTGTCCAATATTTTCTTTTTTTCTTTTTCCCCATCTTCTCTCTTTTTCTTTATTTTATTATGTATTTTAGTCTGTAAAAGTCTGTGGCAAAAAGGTATTTTTAGATGAAATTCTACATAACAACACCTATCTATTATGTAAACGACATCCCCCACATAGGGCATGCCTATACTACTGTAGCGGCGGATGTCATGGCAAGGTATAAAAGGCTCTGCGGATTCGATGTGTTCTTTCTGACCGGAACGGATGAACATGGACAGAAGGTGGAGAAGGCTGCGGCAGACAGGGGGCTTAAGCCAAAAGAACATGCGGATTCAATGGTAGAGAATTTTAAAAATCTCTGGAAAAAACTCAATATCTCGAACAATGCCTTCATCCGCACAACAGACGAAGGGCATATAAAAATCGTGCAGGAGATTTTGCAAAATCTCTTTGATAAAAAAGAAATAGAAAAAAGGAGTTATTCGGGATGGTATTGCATCCCTGATGAGCGGTTCTGGACAGAGAAGGAAATAAAAGATGGCAACTGCCCGGATTGCGGCCGTCCTGTGGAGCATATCGAGGAAGAAAATTACTTTTTCCTGATGTCGAAATATCAAGAACAATTGACAAAATATATCGAAAAAAATCCCAATTACATACAACCTGAAACCCGTAAAAATGAAGTCCTCGGCTTTTTAAAGAACAACAAGCTTGAAGACCTCTGTATCTCAAGACCTAAACAGAGGCTTTCGTGGGGCATTCCACTTCCATTCGATGAAAAATATGTAACTTATGTCTGGTTTGATGCCCTTGTCAATTATTATTCTGCCATAAAATATCTTGCAACCCCCCCCATCCCCCCATTTACTAAAGGGGGGGGAGGGGGGAGTTGGTGGCCTGCAGACCATCATCTCATCGGCAAAGATATTCTTACCACCCATTCGGTTTACTGGTCAACGATGCTGATGGCATTGGGTATGCCCCTCTCGAAAAACATCTTTGCCCACGGCTGGTGGACAGTGAATGGCGAGAAGATGTCAAAATCGAGGGGAAATTTTGTAGACCCCAAAGAGATAATCGCCAAATACGGCATTGACCAGTTCAGATATTTTTTAATGAGAGAAGTCCCATTCGGACTCGATGGGGATTTTTCACAGAGGGCATTGATTGGGAGGATAAACAGCGACCTTGCCAATGACTTAGGCAATCTCCTGAGCAGATCACTCAATATGATAAAAAAGTTTTGGGGAGGTAAAATTCCGCCTGAAATTAACAGTAAAGACAGAGATGGTATGGAGTCAAAAATTAAAGGGTGGTTCAATAGTGCGAGTGAGTTTGAGGCAAGAAGTTTTAACAGTTTTATGTATAAACTCGAATTTCATTATGCACTTTCTTACATTTGGAAGATCATCGGAGATATGAATGAGTATGCACAAAAAGCTGCTCCCTGGAGTGAAAAGGATGATGGGATACTATCAAATACCTTATATACACTGTCTGAAGGATTGCGAATTATTGCAGTCTATATCTATCCCTTTATGCCTGAGACAGGACAGGAGATATGGAATCAATTGGGGATTAAGGAAAAGATAGAAGATAGCAATTTCTATGAAACAGTAAAATGGGGCGGGCTTAAATCAGGAGGAGAAATTAATATCGGCAGACAGCTTTTCCCAAGGGTGGAGGATAAAATGGAAACAGAAAATAAACCGTCAACTGAAAAACCGGCAGAGCCGGAGAAAATAAGCATCGAGGACTTTGCAAAAGTAGATTTGAGGGTCGGCGAGATAAAACAGGCCGAGCGGATTGAAAAATCTAAAAAACTTCTAAAACTTAAAGTAGATATAGGGACAGAGGAAAGGCAGGTTGTGGCAGGGATTGCCGAGAGCTATAAACCCGAAGAGCTCATCGGTAAAAAGATTATACTGGCGGCAAATCTTAAGCCTGCAAAGCTGATGGGTGTCGAATCTTACGGCATGGCGCTTGCGGCAGGAGGCGATGGAAGGTTATTTCTTGCCGGCTTCGATGGAGATGTAAAACCCGGCACAAAGGTAAAGTAAAAATATTTGTAACTATTCAGCAAATAAATTTCCATTAAATTCCCCCTTATAAAAG